>JAGKWN010000091.1 GCA_021151805.1 Cytophagaceae bacterium
GTCCTATATACTTTATTTTATTGTTATGAGCGAAATCACAACACAATTGCCAAAGGCAGATGATGCCACAAAAAAGAAAATACAAACATGGCTGACTGGCAGTTATGATGCAGATACAAAAAAACAAATTCAATCTTTGATAGACGCAGGAAAAGAAGATGAATTGATTGAATGTTTTTATAAAGATCTTGAATTCGGTACCGGGGGGTTGCGCGGACTGATGGGTGTTGGTTCAAACAGAATGAACAAGTATACCATTGGTGCAGCTACGCAAGGCTTGTGCAATTATCTGAAAAAGAATTTCCCGGGCCAGCCATTGAAAGCAGCTATTGCCCACGACAGCAGAAATAATTCAGACTTTTTTGCCCGTACAACTGCAGAAGTATTTGCAGCAAATGGTATACAGGTATATTTCTTTAAAGCATTACGTTCAACACCTGAACTTTCTTTCGCGATCCGCCATTTCGGCTGTCAGACAGGTGTAGTGCTTACCGCATCACACAACCCAAAGGAATACAACGGTTATAAAGCATATTGGAATGATGGTGCGCAGGTAATTGCACCACACGATAAAAATATCATCACAGAAGTACAGAAAATCACAAGCATTGATGATGTAAATTTCAACGCCAACAAATCCCTGATCACAGAAATCGGCGAAGAAGTTGACAATGCTTATCTGGATGAAATTGTAAAACTTACTGTATCTCCTGATGCAATTAAGCGTCAGAAAGACATGAAGGTTGTTTATACACCTATCCATGGTACAGGTATTGTTCTGGTACCGGAAGTACTGAAGCGTTTTGGTTTTGAGAACGTACGTGTTGTACAGGAACAGGCCGTACCGGATGGCAACTTCCCTACGGTGGTTTATCCAAACCCGGAAGAAAAAGACGCCTTGAGCATGGCCGTTAAACAAGCAACGGAATGGAACGCAGACCTGGTTATGGCTACGGACCCGGATGCGGATCGTGTAGGTATTGCAATCAAGAATGATAAAAATGAATTCCAGTTATTAAACGGAAACCAGACAGGAAGCTTACTGATTCTATACATGCTGCAGGCATGGAAGAATGCAAATAAGATCACTGGAAAAGAATTCATTGTTAAGACGATTGTAACGACAGACCTGATTGAGAAGATCGCTGTTAAATTCGGTGTGAAGTATTACAATACCTTAACAGGTTTCAAATACATTGCTGCAAAAATTAAAGAGCTTGAAGGCAAAGAACAATTCATCGCCGGCGGCGAAGAGAGCTACGGCTATTTGATCGGTGACAGCGTGCGTGATAAAGATGCCATCGCATCCTGTGCATTCATCGCTGAAATGGTGGCGTATGCAAAAGACCAGGGCAAATCATTGTATGACATGTTGCTTGACATGTATGTGGAATATGGTTTCTACAAAGAACACCTGATCTCACTGACGAAGAAAGGTAAATCCGGTGCGGAAGAAATTCAGACCATGATGAAGGAATTACGTGCGACACCTCCTAAAACATTGAGCGGCTCACCGGTTGAATGGATGTTTGATTACGACAGTCAGCTTGCAACAAACATTATCAACGGTACTACTAAGAAAATTGAATTGCCGCAGGAGAATGTATTGCAGTTTAAAACAGCAGACGGTACGCTGGTTTCAGCGCGTCCTTCAGGTACAGAACCGAAGATTAAATTCTATTTCAGCGTAAACGAACCATTGGCTTCAAGAGATGAATACGCAGCCGTAGATAAAAAACTGGATGCGAAGATTCAGACACTGATCAGCGATTTGAAGTTGGCGTAAGTTAATTATGAATTATTAGAAATGAATCCTCCAAGGTTTTAAAAACTTGGAGGATTTTTCATATCGGGCCGGATTAAAAATAACTTCATCCCTCGTTGGCGCCTCACTCACTCACCTGTCCACTGCTCAACCTGCTGTTGTAGGCATGTTAAGAGCACTACGCGCCAACAAGTGCTGAACGGCAAGATGCGACAAGCGATAAAATAATTCATAATTCATAATTCATAATTCTAATAAACCTCCGCTACCTTCATTACATCATTCGCTTGCATATAACCGCCTCCGTTTACCCGCTCATAAAAAGCGAGATGTAAAAATACTACCAGAGAAACCTGCCCATCCCTCGCCTCTTCCGGAACAGGCACAATCACGTGCTGTACATTTTCTACAAAGCATATATCCAGATCAGCGCTTTCCGCCACGAGCAGTGACCCGTGATACGGGTTTTCTACAGGCATATAGGTAATACTGTCTTCCGTACTGGTACAAAAACTATTGGCAAACGGCATCACCGCCAGCGTCATCCGGAAATGTGTTCTGTTCTTATCATCTTTCAGACGCGTACGCTTAAATGCATTCAGTTGCAATGTCACACGGCTGCGATCTTCCGCACATGTTACCACATAAGGCACCAATGCAGCAGTTGCATTGAATATATGTTTCTTTTTAAATGTATAATTGCATAACCGATCCTTGTGCGCGCGGAGGTCCAACACCTCACGGCCATCAGCAACAAGAGTTCTGAAAAATGCCGTCAGGCTCCCGCTCATGCGCTTATCCATTGCACTTTCAAAGGTAGGTTTAAGAGCCATCCTGAAAGCGGTTGCTATGCCTGAAAGACTGCCGAATAAATTATAATTCTTTCGAACAGGCGCATATACCGGATCGTTTGCAAGCCGCTCCGGATCAGGTGCTGATGAGTTTTTAATAATATCTTTCCCTTCCATGGTAAAATGAGATTTACCATCAATAAATCCTTTCAGATTATCCTTCTTTTTTGTTTTAGCCATAGCTTTATTTATAACAATCGTTGTAAAAATTAAAATCCGAAACTAGCCTTCAGTCTGCTTCTTTCAAATAATCATTTGTTAATAAATTCAGATTGTACAGCATTAAGTACTAGCAATTACATTTAATTGTGTAAGTTGCATCCCCTTCTGAAGACAAAACGCTTCATATTCATCCTTCACCCGCAGTTCACCCGCAGTTCACCCGCAGTTCAGCCGTAGTTTACCCGTACTTCACCCGTAGTTCACCCGTAGTGAAACCTAAGTAAACACCATCCAATACCCATTCTGCGCCCGCCTCACCCCATGAAAAACACTTGGCAAAGAACTTAGAAAGCAGTATATCATTCCCACGCTTTCGCTGTCGCAAGCATTTGCTTGTGCCTACTAGTTTACAATTACTGAACACACTTACCCACATTTTACATTATCCATTTCCACAATGAACTCCTACATCCGAAAAATATCCTTTCTGATTCATTTTCAAGTACTCTAACTTTAATCCACAGATTTACGCACTCCAAACACACCAATTATCCACAAGCATCAAGTTGTATTATCAACATCTTAACAATATAAGTTATCCACTCCCAACATTGAAAAAAGGGCAGAAAACGGATAATTCATTCCGAAATCCTTCTTCTTTACCATTTAGAGATAAAAACTCATTTTAATCCTATTTTATCCGATTCCCCTTACTTGGGGTAACATTCTAAGTGTTTACCTCAAAAGCTTCATTTTTAGAGAAAAAATGCAGAAATTTGCACCTTCTTATCTGAAGCGTTGTTTACTGGTTTCAGATAGAAAAAATAACAATTGATTACAAGAACAATTTAAGCATACATAATTGCATGGAAACAATCGAGAAGGTTCCGTATTTCGTCATTGATTTTGACAGCACATTTACGCAGGTTGAGGCTTTAGATGAATTGGCTACGATTTCATTAGCGGGTAATCCGAATCAGCAACAGATCATTCAACAAATCATTGACCTTACCAACCTGGGTATGGAAGGCAAAGGCTCGTTCAGCGAAAACCTTGTTAAAAGACTGGCGCTTGTTAAAGCAAACAGATCGCACCTACCTCAGCTGATTGATTTATTACGTTCCAAAGTTTCCAAGTCTGTGAAACGTAACAAACATTTCTTCCGTGATTATGCAGACCAGATCTACATTGTTTCTTCAGGCTTTAAAGAATTCATTTTGCCAATCGTAACAGAATTCGGCATCAAGGAAGATCATGTATTAGCCAATACATTTACATTCGACAAGGATGATAACATCATCGGCTGCGATTCAAACAACCCGCTTAGCCAGGATAAAGGCAAGATCAAGTTAATGGAAAAGCTTGGCTTAACAGGCGACGTACATGTGATCGGCGATGGTTACACAGACTATGAGATCAGAGGCGCAGGCCTTGCAACCAAGTTCTACGCATTTACAGAAAATGTAAGTCGCGCAGCAGTAATTGCAAAAGCAGACAGCATCGCTCCAAACTTCGACGAAATATTATTCCAGGAAAAACTTCCGATGACGATTTCTTATCCAAAGAACCGTATTAAAGTTTTGCTACTGGAAAACATCCATACAGATGCTCAGAAATTATTCAGCGAAGAAGGTTATACCGTTGAAGTAATTGCAAGTGCATTGGAAGAAGATGAATTGATTGAAAAAATCAAGGATGTATCCATCATCGGTATCCGTTCTAAAACAACAATCACTGCAAAAGTATTGGAACACGCACCTAAGCTTCTAGCAATCGGTGCGTTCTGTATCGGTACCAACCAGATCGACCTGAAAGCAGCGCAACAAAAAGGTGTTGCTGTATTCAACGCTCCATTCAGCAACACACGTAGTGTGGTTGAATTGGCAATTGGCGAGATCATCATGCTGTACCGTCGTACACTTGAGAAGAGTATGCAAATGCACACAGGTAAGTGGGATAAATCTGCAAAGAACTCTTTCGAGATCAGAGGTAAAAAATTAGGTCTTGTAGGTTACGGCAACATCGGTTCTCAGCTTTCTGTAATTGCTGAATCTCTTGGTATGGTTGTGTATTACTATGATATTGTTGAAAGACTTTCTCTTGGTAATGCTAAAAAATGCAACAGCTTAAAAGAGTTATTAAATATTGCTGATGTGGTATCTCTTCACGTTGACGGAAGAGCAAGCAACAAAGGCATGTTCGGTGCAAAAGAATTTGACCAGATGAAACAAGGTTCTATTTTCTTGAACTTAGCACGCGGACCGGTAACCGATCTTAAGGCATTGGCACAAAACATCAAGAGTGGTAAAATATTAGGCGCCGGACTTGATGTATACGAATACGAGCCGAAAAATAACGATGAAGAGTTCATCAACGATGTACGTGGTTTACAAAACGTAATCCTTACACCACACATTGGTGGTTCTACAGAAGAAGCTCAATCAAACATCGGCAACTTTGTACCAAACAGAATTACAGATTATATCAACAATGGCACTACCCTGCACAGTGTAAACTTCCCGAACATTCAGCTGCCTGAATTACAGGAAGGACACCGCTTCATGCACCTGCACGAAAACCAGCCAGGTATCCTTGCGAAGATCAATAACCTGTTTGCGAAACACAACATCAACATCTTAGCGCAATATTTAAAAACCAACGAACAGGTTGGTTACGTAATTACAGATATCGCTAAGATCTACGATAAAGAAGTATTAAATGAATTAAAAGAAATCCCTGGAACAATCCGTTTCAGAACTTTATACTAGTTGCTAGGTGCTAGTTTCCAGTTGCCAGACAACACAATAACTGGAAGCTAGCACTTAGAATTAAATAATCAGACAATAATACTTTCGTAAATTAAGTCAGGACTTTTTACTAAGAACATCTAGGAACTAGTGCCTAGTAACTCGCAACTACTTACAATGAATAATAAAATCTACTTTACTCCCGGTCCATCTGAATTATATCCAACCGTTCGTCAGCATATGATAACTGCACTGGATGAAAAGATCGGCGTTATTTCTCATCGCAGCAAAAAGTTTGAAGAAGTATACAAAACTGCTTCAGACAATCTTAAAACCTTATTGGAGCTTCCTTCCAATTATGAAGTTTTATTTCTTGCTTCCGCAACAGAAATCTGGGAACGTATTATTCAGAACTGTGTAGAGAAAAAAAGCTTCCATTGTGTGAATGGTTCTTTCTCTAAACGCTTTTATGAATTTGCCGGCGAACTGGGTCGCGAGGCATACAAAGAAGAAGCAGCGTTTGGGAAAGGCTTCTACCCTGCCAACATCAATGTACCTGCAGATGCAGAAATCATTTGCTTAACGCATAATGAAACAAGCTCTGGTGTATCCATGCCGGTTGAAGACATCAACCAGTTCAGAGATAAAAACAAAGATGCTTTAATCTTTGTTGACGCAGTATCTTCTCTTCCTTATCCAAAATTCGACTGGACAAAAATTGACTCAGCATTTTTCTCTGTGCAGAAATGCTTTGGCTTACCTGCAGGTTTGGGTGTATGGATCCTGAATGATCGCGTGATTGAAAAATCAAAAGCGCTACTGGCGAAAGGTAAATCCATCGGCACCTATCATACAATCCCTTCTATGTTGGAAAAGGCGAAAGTAAATCAAACACCTGAAACACCGAATGCCATGAACATTTTCCTTCTTGGAAAAGTTACTGCAGACATGTTAAAAATCAGTGCAGAGGGTGTGCGCAAACAAACAGAAGATAAGGCTGCTTTAATTAATAATTATATCGGTTCAAGCAAGGTATTCAGCTTTGGTGTTGAAGACGCCAGACTGCGCTCTATGACAACCATCGTTGCCAATACAACTATGCTGCCGGGCGAGGTTAACAAAATACTCGAGCCATTTGACATGGCCGTTGGTGCAGGCTACGGTTCTAAAAAAGAAACGCAGATTCGTATTGCAAACTTCCCGGCCCACTCTTATGAGCAGGTCCTTAAACTGGTTCAGACATTACAGGAAAAAATTGGTTAATATGTTAAAGATCGGCGATACGTATTCAGAAGTATTTTCTTATTCACAGGAACAGGTTATACAATTTGCAGAGTTGTCGGGTGATAAAAACCCACTGCATTTAGATGCTGAATACGCAGCAACTACGATGTTCAAAAAACCAATCATTCACGGTATTTTAGGAGCAAGTATCATGTCTAAAATTTTAGGTATGAAGTTTCCTGGTGAAGGCACCGTTTATTTAAAACAGGAAATTGATTTCAAACGTCCTATGTATGTAGATGTACAATATGAAGCACAATTGAAGGTCCTTGAAATCAATGCTGATAAACACACGGCTGTTATCGAAACCAAAATCGTTGACAAAGAAACAGGCAAAGTAAATGTATTGGGTAATGCCCACATCATGCACAAAGAGAAAATATGAAACTGGATAAAGAATCATTAAAACTGGCCCTTGTTTTCAAAGGTGCGATCGTAAGAAGATTACTGGCGGGAATGCTCGTCCTGACATCTATCACGTTTGTACTGGTATATTTACATAACAACAACGCCGAAGAATACAAAAAATTAAACATGACTATCAGCGGTGCTTTACCAGGCTATATGGGCGCTGCGTTGGGCTTGTTATTGGTATTCAGAAACTCTACCGCATATGATAAATGGTGGGAAGCCCGTAAAGAAGTTGGAGCCCTTGTTAATACCGCACGTAACCTTGCCATTACATTAAACGGTTTACTTCCATTCAATACACCTGAAAGAAAAGAGGTTTCTAATCTGCTGATCTGCTTTACATTCAGCCTGAAGGCCCACCTGAGAGACCAGGTCGAAAAAACATCACTGGATATCCTTTCTCAGGAAGACCGTTTATTAGTTGAAAATGCCAAGCACAGGCCTGTTGTCATTGCAAACATTATGACTAATAAAATAGAAAATGTTTGGAAGCGTAATCTGATTTCTGATATACAGCAAAGCTTGCTCATTGAAAAAATCCACGGACTGGTTGACATTCTTGGAAAATGTGAGCGTATCAAGAATACCCCTATTCCTATGGCGTATATGTACCTGCTGAAGTTCCTGATCAACCTGTATGTAATCATGCTTCCATTCAGCCTGGTAGATGAAATTGGCTGGCTTTGTATACCACTGGTTATTCTATTATATTATATATTGATGAGTATAGTAATTACTGCTGAAGAAATAGAAGAACCATTCGGCTATGACCTGAATGACCTTGAAATGGATAAGATTGCATTGAACATAAAAAACAACATTGAAGAAATTGTAACGCATGACTAAACGGGTAATCATACTGAAGCAATTACTCAAATTACTGACTGTTATTTTTATTTTATTTTTTTGCTTTGGTGTTCACGCTGAAAACAATGCAGACTGGACGAAACTTCCTCCGATTCCAACAAATATTGAACATTCAGCGGGTAGATTTTTAAAAATCTACCTCGCTCCGAATGTTCTACCAACTGATAGTATACTTACTCTTGCTCAAAAGAACGCATTCAAATCTCAAACGAAGGATGTATACAATGCACTCACGAGTATTGACAAACCTGTATGGCTTTATTTCAAAACAGACTCTACTCAATCGCCTGATGGCAATATCTTGGTTATAGAAAATTGTAACCTGAACCTCGTGACGCTCTATGAATATTCGGATCATCGTTTAAAACGTATTCGAACCAGAGGAATGCGCTTACCATACCAAAGCGATAATTCCTTTCCTGAACAGGTTAACTTTCCTGTTAAACCTAATACTATTTACTTTATTAAGCATACGATTTATACAATGCCAGCTTCCCCCTCTTTATTCGCGACACCATAAAAAACACGCAGGTTGCTGTGATTAAAAATTTCTTCAATGCTTTTTACTGGGGTATTGTATTTGTAATGGCAACAGTAGCACTTTTATTTTTCACTCGCTCACGCGAAAAAGTTTTCATCTATTATTCTTTGTTCCTTTACGGCACCATCATGCTGAACCTATGTTTGGATGGTTACCTGTTTGCCTATGTATGGCCGAATATACCTGCCATAAACAATTATAAGTTTTCTTTCTTTGCAATGAGCGCCGTCACGACTCCTTTTTTTGTTTACCACTTTTTAGAAATAAAAAAATACTATCCCAAAATAAAGTTTTTCTTTATTATCATGACCGGATGTTTTTTCATCGTCTGCCTGCTGAATATTATTGAAGCTTACACAGCCGCTATGTATGTACTGCAAAGTACAGCCTTCACACAAATTGTTATTTATTTACTATATGGAACGCTGGTATGGAAAAAAGGCAACAGGAATGCTTTTTATTTTATTCTGGCCTGGAGTGCTTATCTGATTTCAATTGTATTAACAGTCCTGTCAGTAACCAACGTTATTCCTGCTACGCCATATATTAATAACTATGTACAAATAGGTACGCTTATCCAAGGCGGGATCTTTTCGTTTATCATTGCTGGTAAGTATCAAACCTACAAATCTCAACACATTCTCTACCAGGAAAAAATCATTGAAGTGCTGAAGGAAAGAGAATATTTGCTAACCACGCAAAACGATACGCTCGAAACGACTGTGTATTTAAGAACAGAAGAGTTAAAACAGAAAAATGCAGAACTGAATCTGTTAAATAAAAATTTAAATGAAGTTGTTGCTACCAAAACACTGGAACTGAAAAAATCCCTTGACGAACTCAACGAAACCAACAAACAGCTGGAGCAATTCAACTTTATTACTTCACATAATTTACGCGGTCCGCTTTCAACCCTGCAAGGGCTATATGAATTATATTACCAGGAAAAAAATCCAGACGAAAAAATACTGTATATCGACAAGAGCTTCACAGTAATCAATCGTATGGATGAAATTCTAAAAGATTTAAATAAAATCCTTTCTTATAAAACATCGGAGAAAATAAAAGAGCTGGTTGATTTCGAAACTATCATTTCAAACAATCTGAAACAGCTTGAAATTAAACGAATACAGGTAAACCTTTATGTAGATCCGGCGCTTGAAATTTCCGGGATTAAATCTTTTTATGAAAGCATTTTTTACAATCTCTTTTCTAATGCACAAAAATACAAGCATGCACAGCGAGAACTACGGATAGATGTACAAATCACTAAATTATCAGACACAAGATGCTCTATCCGCATTACAGACAATGGAATCGGAATGGATGCATCAAAAGTCGGTGATAATCTTTTTGGTTTCTATAAGCGTTTCCATTTCCATGTGGAAGGTAAAGGACTTGGTTTATACATTACAAAAAGTCAGGTAGAAATTCTTGGTGGCACCATACGTGCTGAAAGCGAATTGAACGTAGGCACTGCGTTTATTATTGAATTGCCGTGTTAATGAGTTGCTAGTTTCTAGCTGCTAGTAGCGAGACAATTAAAAAAATCTAGATACTTAAAAAAAATTTACATACAATCCAATAACAAAAATCACAAAAAAATATAGCGGACAAGTACTGACTGTCATAAATTACAAAAAGAGAGGTTGCAGATAAATATCTGCAACCTCTCTTTTTGTCTAGCACCTAGTAGCTAATACCTAGCAACTTTCTTAGCTTTTCAAATATTCTCTGATCGCATCGCGGATGCTTGTAAACGTCTTCTCCAACAACTCTTCATTCTCTTCCAGCAAGGTAACTCTGAATCCTTTCAGGTCTGAGCAGAATGAAGAAATCGGCACTACGCAAATTCCTTTAGAAGCTAACAGATAATACACAAAACGTTTATCAAGATCTACGTTCGGCTCGCTCACCCACTTCTCCACCAAAGCCTTGTTTGCAGCATTATCAATCGGTAGTGTTTGCTTGTTGTTCAATACACCATCCTTAAATACAATCGTATTGTAGAATGCACCGTAAGTTTCATTGAACATCAGTTCAGGTATCTGTCCCAATATTCCTGCAATGATCTTACTGCGTTTACCGATCTTATTATTTAATTCTTCTCTGTATGGCAAATAGCGCGGATCTGACATGATCACCGGAATGGCAAGCTGCGGCAAGGTTGTGGAGCACACCTCAATCATTTTTGCATTATCCAATGCTGAACAGAATTTATCAAAATCCTGGTCTTTGCCACGATTATAATATTCCATCCAACCACAACGGGAACCCGGCCATGGAAATTCTTTCGAAATTCCTTTCATGGCAATACCCGGAACATCTTCAATAACTTCAGCTAAAGAATATGCGCGTGCACCGTTGTATGTAATGTTCAGATAAATTTCATCACTCAATAAAAACAGATTAAACTCACGTGCTATTTCAACAATGCGTTTCAATGTTTCTAAAGGATATACCATCCCTGTCGGGTTATCCGGATTGATAATCAGAATCCCGATGATGTTCGGATTGTATTTTACTTTGTTATACAGATCATCCAGATCCGGATACCAGTGATTATTCGGATCTAATTTATACGTAATCGGATCCTGGCTCGCATGTGCAGCTTCAGCGGATGAGTGTGTAGAATAGGCAGGTGATGGCCCAATGACACGTGAACTACGGCTGATAAATTGATATACTTTCGCAATAGCATCACCTAAGCCATTGAAAAATAAAATATCATCGGCAGTGATCTGCGCACCGTTCTTTTTATTATTTAACTCCGCCAGAAACTGGCGTGTTTTGAGAATTCCTTTTGAAGGAGAATAACTGTAACTCTTATTGTCTAAAGTCAGATTAGAAATTGTTTCTCTGATCCACTGCGGCACAACATTATTTTTTTGAATAGGATCTCCAATATTTTCAAATACAATAGGCTGACCATTCTTATTAATAAGATCAGCTTTTTTAACAATCTCTCTGATTTCGTAGCTAAGCTCTTTAGCTCCATCACTCAATATCTTATTCCTCATTCTAATTTGATTAAAATCCTGCTAATTTAAGAACACTTTACGGGATTGCGTATAGTTTCTTTTCGAAAGTGGAAAGAAAGTTTAATATCCTTTATACGACCATTTCCGGCAAATTCTGCCAACTCCTGAACCGTTAAAAGTACCATTCTGACCAAACAACCCAATAAAGAATATTATTCCGTATAAATATTTTTTTTCAATAATATTCAGAATAATATTTGTTTCATATTAATTTTACTTTACATTTGTATCACCTACCCAATTGAGGGTCGTGTATTATACAGAATGAAGGGAGAGATTAGGCTCTATGAACTTCTGGCAACCTGCCCACCAAAGCAAGGTGCCAATTCCTACCCATGTGGAACTATAACAAGTACGACTATGAAAACAAGAAACTGTTGCTAAACGCTTAATTCGATTAAGCCTATCACTGATCAGAACATCATTCATGATCAACCTAAAATCATTTCTTCACACTCAATTGTTTACCATTATGACTACTACGATTCAATATAAAACCCTTACGCTGGCGCAAAAAAATGTTCGTGATAAAAAGACATTTTCAAAAGCAGAATCTATATACAACCCGAACCTGTTCGACGAGCATTTGATCAATCTCGTGAAACCGTCTGTAACGCTGTCAGAAATTGAACAAACAATCTTTGAAGAAAAAATTCTGTTCTCTTTAAAACAGAAAAACAATCCTGTGTATAGTTTTGTCTGGTTTTTAAATTGATCCAACCACTAAACAAGTATAGGCTTGCTGCAAAAGCAAGCCTGCTAAATCACCATACAACAATAGCACATGTCTTTCACGATTTATATAGTAAATGCATTTTCGTCCGGGCCATTTACCGGTAACCCGGCAGCTGTTTGTCCGCTTACACAATGGCCTGCAGAAGAACAGCTGCGATCAATTGCTGCTCAGAACAATCTTTCTGAAACGGCATTCTTTGTAAAGGAAAATGACATATACCATATCCGTTGGTTTACACCATCAGTTGAAGTTGCGCTTTGCGGACATGCTACGCTTGCTGCAGCTTATATAATTTTCAATGAACTCAATTACTCCAGAAATGAAATCCGGTTTCATTCTAAAAGCGGTGAATTAAAAGTTATAAGAGAAAAAGACATTTTCGTATTGAATTTTCCCGCAGATACATATAAAGAATTACCTGCGTCAGACATATATGCAGATGCGTTAGGCCTTACGCCCATTTCTGTTATCGTTGAAACAAGAAAAAGTTTTATTCTGATTGAAGTTGCAACCGAAAAAGAAGTTGCAGAAGCCAAACCGGATTTGTATAAATTAAAAAAATTAGATGCAGCTGTAGGTGTAATACTCACAGCCAAAGGAACAACTACCGATTTTGTGTCGCGCTGTTTTGCACCGCAAGCCGGTATAGATGAAGACCCGGTTACGGGATCAGCGCATTGCTTGCTGATCCCGTATTGGGCGCAAAAACTGAATAAGGATAATTTAAACGCTAGACAGCTGTCGAAACGCGGCGGTGTACTGTATTGTACCCATGCTGGCAGCCGTGTATTCATCGGCGGAAAAGCCGAATTATATTTAAAAGGAAATATTTTTATTTAATTATGAATTATAAATTATGAATTATAAATTGAATGTAGATTGATTTTTTGGTGAATTCATAATTTATAACTCATAATTCATAATTAAAATTATGTCTGCTTCCTTAGACGACATGCCTGCATACGAACATTTTCAGGACGAACTTGATCTTGAATTGCTACGATATGCAAAGATTAACAAGTTAACGGATACATCAATCGAAAACGGGTTTATCCAGTTTATTTGCTTTTCTTTATTTTTAGCAAAACCTGTTGAGATCACTCAAGAAATACTGGATCATTTTTTCAATGAAAATATTGGCAGTAAAGAAAGCATCATGGGCTACATCCAGTTTATGCAGACAGATAAAAATTCTTTTTTAAAGAATTCATTCTCTCACTTGCTCCAATCTGTCTCATAATACCATGCCTGACCAAATGATCAGGCATGATTAAACACTGTTACATATATTTATTATGCTTCCAGCGTAACTTCACCATATGATTTAGTACGTACTATTGCTCCTAGCTGGTTCAGCAAGTTATACAATCCGAAATAAGTTCTGTTGATGTAAATGCCATGACGGGAGCCTCGCGCCTGTCGCGCATCTTTGATCTCTTTAACCTGACCGATGTATTCACCAAATTCATAAATCTTTTTAAAATACGAATCATCACTGAAATCAAACGTGTCTGAGTAAAATGGTTGTCCCAGCAAGCGGGTCATTTCACAAAAAAGATCAAAAAATATCTCCCGTTGCAAAGGAGTATCTTCAGCATCAAAAAAATTCAACCGCTCAAATGTCTGCAATAATTCGGTCTTGTCTTCAATGACTTCTTTATTCAGAAGTTTAAAATATTCATTGTAAAATTCATCCGGAATTTCTTTTACGCAACCGAAATCAATAACTCCTACCGTTCCGTTTTCCCGTAACAGGAAATTTCCGGGATGCGGATCTGCATGCACGGTACGTAGCTGATGCATTTGAAAATCATAAAAATCCCACAAAAGCTGGCCAATCTTGTTCCGTATATCCTGCGAAGGATTGGTTGCCAGGAATTCTTTCATATGCATACCCTCCAGCCAATCCATTGTCAGAATACGTTTACTGGAATATTCTGGATAGTAATCAGGAAATATTAATCCTTTTATATGAGCGCATTGGTTCGAAATTTCCTTTGACCTCTTTAACTCCAGCTCATAATCTGTTTCTTCAATGAGTTTGGATTCGACCTCATCCATATACATATCCAGATCTTTTTCCTTCATATTGAGCAAACGCACTGCGAATGGCTTTACAAGCTTCAGATCAGATGATACACTTTCTGCTACGCCGGGATATTGAATTTTAACAGCCAACACTTTTCCTTCTTTTGTGGCTTTGTGCACCTGGCCAATAGATGCAGCATTTGAAGCAGTACGTTCAAATGTGTCGAACATGGAATCGGGAGTCTTACCAAAATACTTTTGAAAGGTTTTAACTACGAGCGGGTAAGACAAAGGTGGAGCGCTGTACTGAGCCATGGAAAATTTGTCTACATAGGCTTGCGGCAGCATGTTTTTATCCTGGCTTAACATCTGTGCAACTTTCAAGGCACTTCCTTTTAGCTGGCTCAATGTTTCATATACATCCTTTGAGTTGTCCTCATGCAGTTGATCTCTCGTCAGCTCAGGATTAAAAGCTTTCTTCGCATAATGTTTAATATAATTCCCTCCTATCTTCGCGCCCGTTTGTACAAACTTTGTTGCACGCTCAACTTTACCTGTAGGAATATTATTCTGCTCTTTCATAATTAATTGTCTGAATCAGGATTTGTTGGATTTAAAGATTGAAGGATCGAATTAATATTAGCGTATTATCTATCACTCCTTTCAGGTATACGATTAAGGATTGATTTTGAATATAGGAGCTATATCTGAATCGGGATAATCTTCAAATCCAGTAAATCCCAATTCAGACAATATGTTTATTTTTGAAACAGGAACTTGCCGAAGTCAACGACAGAATCCAATACGGAATTTCCCATCAGATCAAACGAAAGGTTTACAGCCTTTTCAATAGCGGCATCCGTACGTTCAAACCCACGGCTTTCATCTTCCATCCAGAATTTCAATACAAACAACAGTTGCATCCAAATAAGCTTATCATAGTTATCCGATAAAAACGGACGCTTCATTACTTCATTTTTATCAATGCCTTCATGAATCAGGCTTTTGGCATAATCCAGGAAAGACTCCCTGAATCCCTTTAGAGGTGAGTTCATCCAGTTTTCAGGACGTAACGAAAGTTTTGATGTATGTACAATGTAACTGCGATAATTTTTTAAAACCTCAATCCATGTGTAATAAAAAGAAAGAAGTTTTTCCCTTGCAGAATATGATTCATACACTTCCTGGCTCTTGACCTTGGAAAGTGTTTCTTCAAAGATTCCTAGCCAGATATCTTTTTCAAGCGATTGAAATGAATTGTAATGTTCGTAGAATTCAGACTCTTTCCTGTGCAACGTTTTCATAAATTGAAATACTGATTGCGGAAGTTTTCCGTTCATAAGAACGTATTCGATAAATTGGTCACGAAGCTCTTTCGCAGAAATAGCTTCGGAAGTATGTTGCTGTGATTCTTCGATGTAGTTTTCCATAATATTCAAACAATTGAAGTGTGCTGAAGGTTCTGATTTATTCCAATAATTTCATGATTTATCCACTGAAAGTCAATTATTTTGGAATAAAGAAGTTACTTAATGCCAAACAAGGTAATACATATGCATCTAAAAGACACTCAATGATCCGTTTCAAAGACGTACAGATTCCCAAACCGTGTTCCGTAGAATACGATTTATTACACGGTGATGCGACCAAACGTTTTTGCGGCAGCTGTGAAAAACACGTCTATGATTTCAGAGGAAAAGATGACTCCTATTTCTCTAATATCTTTCTGAAAAATAAAAAAATATGCGGTATATTTTATGAAGATCAGTTAAGTGCTAAAAAAAGTAACTCAAAAAACCCAATCTATGCATCACTTGTCGTAAAAATAACAAGCCTGATTCTTTTTGTTAAATCTTTTTTTATTTCTCATGAAACAAAAGCAACCGATTATTATTTACCGGAAGCCAGTCAAATAATAATCAGTGACAGTGTAGGAGTACAAATTCTTTATAAGAAAGTATCAAGCAGAACACGACACCATATAGATATATATGTAAATAATGAATTTATTAAAACGTATTATTATCCGAGAAATGGATTTATTTATCTGCCAGATTCGTTAAAACCTGATGACAAAATCAAAGTAAAGGTTATTGCGAATAAGGCAAATATTAAAACAAAAACTTATCGTTTTAAGTACTCGAAGTCTGCAACATTTATTATAAAAATAACAAAAAAAAGAGAGCTTCGATTATCTAAAAGACGTAATTATGTGGGATGCCCCGCAAATTTCTGGTAATAGTAAATACTTTATGATCATGATCCGATTCAAAGACATACAAATTCCAAAACCGTGTTCTGTAGAATACGATTTATTGCCGGGCAATGAAACCAAACGTTTTTGCGGCAGCTGTGAAAAACATGTCTATGATTTCAGGGATAAAGATGAAACATACCTGAATCAGATTTTTCAAGAAACAGGGAAAGTATGTGGTATTTATTATGCAGACCAGATCCAGCCATCATCATTAAATACCAAGCGTTCTTTTTACTATACCCTTGCTGCCAAATTCATTGGTGCAGGTTTATTTTTTAAAAGCCTATTCAGCATGCAGGATGTACATGCATCTACCACCACCTCATTCCCTCCAACTACTGAACAGGAACCGATTACTAAAAACGGAGTAAAAGTTCAGGTTAAAGATCACAATTCCAGAATCGACTTTTATCAGATTGAGATTTCGATCAATGACAGCCTATACACGTATGTGCTGAATCAGGAAGATAGTATTATCCATTTGCCTGATCACGTCCAGCCTGAAGACAACATTAAAATCATTATTCGAAAGTCAAAAAAGAAACTGAATTACAGTGTGATTAAAACCAAAGGCAAAAAATATTCTTTCAAATACAAAAATGCTGAAACAATCACCATACAGATAAATTCCAACAGACATCTTAAACTATTTAAAAGAAGAAGGCCACAGATAATGGGCAAACTCCGAGCTATGTAACGTATGATCCGATTCAAAGACATCAGCATACCTAAACCCTGCTCCGTAGATTATGATTCACTGCCTGGCACTGATGTAAAACGTTTCTGCGGCAGCTGCCTGAAAGATGTTTATGATTTCAGAGAGAAGGATGAAGTGTATTTAAACGAATTCTTTCATTCTACCGGAAAAGTATGTGGCCTATATTATCAGGATCAGATTCAAAAACCACGCCTGCAAACGCAACGTCCGATTTATTACATGTTTGCAACAAAAATAATCAGCTTAGGTTTATTTATAAAAACATTGCTTGGCACACATGATACAAACGCTGCTATTATTAATACCAACAAAACAATACAAACTATTGATGATACTTCCAAAGTAAAAACAATCTATAGAGGCAAATACAATAGACATGCTATTTTTACAGTTAACATTAACAT
>JAGKWN010000204.1 GCA_021151805.1 Cytophagaceae bacterium
ACTGATTACTGATTACTGATTACTGATTACTGATTACTGATTACTTTAAATATTTCTTTTCAATTATTAAACCAGTTACACATGATACGTAAAGCAAATGCCGTATGGCAAGGATCAGGCCTTGAAGGCAAGGGTACATTAACGTCACCGAGTACCGTATTAAAAGAAACACCTTATTCATTCAAAACGCGTTTTGAAAATGAAGATGGAAAAGCAGGCACCAATCCCGAAGAGTTGATTGCAGCAGCACATGCAGGTTGTTTCAGCATGGCATTAAGTTTTCAGCTAACACAGGCTAATTTCGTTCCGACAAAATTATCGACCGAAGCAAGCATTACCATGGTACAGGAAAACGGTGGATTCAAATTCAAATCCATACACCTGTATTTAGAAGGTCAGGTTCCCAATATAAGCGAACAGCAGTTTAAAGAACTTGCAGATGTAGCGAAGAAAAATTGTCCGGTGAGCCAGGCTTTATCAGCCGTTGAAATAACGCTTTCAGCAAACCTGCTAAAATAAAAAAGTAAATTACAGGTCTTGTTAATTAAGACCTGTAGTTTATTCTATCTATACTTTTTATAATTACCATTAAGACGTGTTCCTACTTTTTTTTCTGCATACAAAAAACGCAAAATCGAATCATAATCTTTATCATTGGTTGATTGTTTGGCATAATAAACCTTGCCGCCCTGGTAATAACAAAGCGTATACCAATAGCCTTCCTTTAAATGCTCCAACATATTCCGCTCCGTATTAAAATCAAATTCCTGCGCCGTCACGTACAATACATCTGCATAATCAATATTAGTTTCATATTTATACATAGAAGGCCATATCCTCTTCACAACACGCTTGATCAATGGTTGATGGATTTTCACATAATCATCATGCAGAGTAAAGCTATCTTTAAATAAATATGTGAACATCAAATAAAATGCTCCTACCAGAAAAATGGCCCCTACCACAGGTAATGATACCGCCATGAATATGGAAAAAACAATTACGATTGTATACAATAATACTTCGCCAAAATAATTCAGAAAAGGGATATAACTTCCAAATACCTCCCCAGACTTTGCGGTAACTGTTTTTTTTATTTTAGTTATGCTTCGTGGATCCTGTTTAAATGCCCAACTTAAGGTTTTAAACAACTCCGGTTCCTGTCTGGCAAAAGCATCAGGAGCTTCAAAATAATATTCCGTTGCTACTGCAAAAAACTCTGACAGGTTTGTTGTTGCATACGATCTGAACAAAGGCTTTTCAGGCTGGCTGTGTAAATAATGATCTGCAAGAGCCGTAAATTTATCCAGGCATGCAGAAAATTCTTCATCAATATCTTCATTTGAAATATCCATGAACTCAAGTGCGTGCGCAAATTCATGCAATCCTACATTATGAGCATCTGTTGCATCTGATATGCCTTTGTAAAAATCTTCCCAAGATAAAACAATAATACCAGCGGTATTCATTTCGCCTGTATGATAGCGCCCGGTAATGGTTGAAAAATATTTTTCCGGATAAACAATGACCTTATCAAAGTATGCGTATTCATAATACTTTTTAAATCCCAGCGTGAGTTGTTGCGAGCAGGCAGCAATAAGTATTTTCATCCGGTTGGTGAATTCCATTCCTTTTTTGGGAATAAACTTCGTTCCGTCTATAAACTCCTTTGTACGATCACAAAGAATCTTCCTTTTTTGTTCATTGATCTTTTTAAAAAATGGGAACTCTAAAAGTAGTACGTTGTATATCTCGTTGACAGAAATCATTTTACGAATTTTATCCATTCAAAGTATTGTATCATGCCTAATATTAAATATTGTTCATCTAAAAAATTTAAACATTCCTACATACCTTTACATTAAGCACCCTAAAATACACAAATTTCAATAATGAACCTCATCACCTATTGGTACAACAAACTTTTCAAGCCAATCCGTATTGTTATGACAATCGCAACACGGAATGAAGCCGATATTTTGGAAACCAATATTGAATATCATTTATCTGTTGGTGTTGACTTCTTTATCATAACCGATAACAACTCTACAGATCATACTGCAGAGATCATAAAAAAATACGAAAAACAAGGTTTTGCGAAATACATCCTTGACACCTCAGATGTTTTTGATCAAAATAAAATTGTTACCCAGATGGCTAAAATGGCTCATACTACTTACGGTGCCACCTGGGTGATCAATAATGATTCAGATGAATTCTGGTGGACAGATAAAAAAGATCTGAAAAGAGAGCTGAAATCTGTTTCTGTGTTTGTTGATGCAGTACATATAAAAAGAAGTAATTTTATTCCAAGATTATCTACAAGCAATCTTTTTTATGAAGACATGGACATTCGTGAAACCCATTCACTGAATGCACTGGATCTTCCGCTTCCGGGTAAAATAATACACAGAGCTACGCCCAACATTATTGTTGCTTTTGGAAATCATGATGCTGATGCTCCTGAGTTTTTCATAAAGAGATTGAGTAAAACCATTGAAAATTTTCATTTCCCTATCCGCAATTATAAGCAATTCGAAAATAAAGTGATTACAGGCGGATACATAACTACACATAATAAAAACCTTTCTAACGGTATATTAAATACGTGGAAAAATCTATACAACATATTTATTGAAGGAGGTCTTCCGGAATATTATAAAAACAAAACTTTATCGGATGATTCTATTCGCACCGGACTTTCCAGAAATGAACTGACACATGATACTCGTTTAAAAAATCATTTAAAAAAACTTAATAAGCATTTCTGAATAATATTTATATTTGAACAAATTG
>JAGKWN010000092.1 GCA_021151805.1 Cytophagaceae bacterium
GAAAGAACAATATAATCTGGAATCTGTTCTTGAAATTGTTTTATATATTGATATGAACGAAGAGCAGTCAACACCAGCTTTGGGGCATGATTTGAAAACAATTGAGTTCCTTTATCGAACCCAAACAAGAACAGATGTTGATATTTATAGATTTAATTCTGCATTGGACCTAATAGATTAGAACACAATGCAAACAAAACTTCTCATCGGTTTATTCATTTTGATTATATGCCTTGGCTTCACCTTGAAGAATCCAGTGATTAATTCTAATGCCTCCGCATACAATGGTTTGAAAATTGATTCTTCGACCTTAAAAGATGTTGAAGATGTTTACGGTTTCGACTATGATGTAGATACATGGACAACCACAGTGATCGTTGGTACTAAAGAGGCAGAGTCGATTCCAATCAATAAAATTACGTATCCTAAGGAAGGTATAAGTTTCATTGTTTTAGGAGAAGATATAAGAACCGCAGCGATTCATAACATACTTTTTACCTGGCCTTTCAAAGGTGCTACAGAAAAGAAAATCCAGACAGGTAAAAGTACATTCAGAGAGGTAGTGCAACAATACGGAAAAGGTTACTGGAGTATCGGTCATCAATTGGATCGAGCAAAAAAGCTATCATTATCTTACGGAATTATTACGTTTCGGACTGATAAGTTTTATACCGAAGAAGAATATAATCGTATCAACAAAGATGATTTTTTGGATCTTGTTGTGTCCGAAATCATGCTGGAAGGGATGAATTATTAATAGTGAAAATTGGAATGATCTGGTATATATGCACGAAAGTACTATAGGGGATCGGTGTGCTATGATACTAAGTTCATAGAATAATTATCTTATATATACGTAATTATCTATTCAGTTATAATCAAAAATAAATGAAACAAGAAATCGCCCAAGCAGCATCTTATAAAAATAAAGTTAGGCTTGCAATACTATCCATTATATTTTTTGTTTTTGCATATCTGTTTTTAATTGCATTGGTTTTTTTACTGGTAGCTTTGGCTGGCTATCTTGCAATGGTTGTTATAATACTTCATCCCGGGTTTATTACATTTATAATTGCTTTGGGTTTTGTTGTTATGAGTATTATGCTGGTCGTCTTCTTGTTTAAATTTATTTTTGCCAAACATAGTACGGATCGCTCACATTTGATCGAGGTGAAAAAGGAACAGCAACCCAAACTGTTTGCTTTGATCGAAGAGATTGTTCAGGAAGTTAAAACTGATTTTCCCAAACATGTTTACTTATCCGCTGATGTGAATGCTGCGGTTTTTTATGATTCAGGTTTTTGGAGTATGTTTTTGCCGATCAGGAAAAATCTGGTTGTTGGTATCGGATTGGTTAATACAGTATCTGTAGAAGAACTTAAAGCTATTTTAGCACATGAGTTCGGGCATTTTTCTCAGCGGAGCATGAAAGTAGGTGTATATGTTTCAAATGTGAATCAGATTATTTTTAATATGTTAAATGATAATGAATCGTATAATCGATTTGTACAGCAATGCCTTAATTTTACTTCGTACATACATATCTTTATTCAGGTTGCGGTAAAAATTATTGAGAAGATTCAATTTATTTTAAAGAAGTTATATGAAATTGTCAATCTTAATTATCTGAAACTGTCAAGGGAGATGGAGTTTGATGCAGATGCTATTGCAGCCCAGGTTGCGGGATCAGATGCTTTGTCCAGGTCGCTTATGCGAATTTCTCTAGCTGATTTTTGTTATGCAAATACTGTAAATTATTATTTTACAAAAGTTGATCAAAAGATAAGTACAGAAAATATATATCCGCAACAGAGATTTGTGATGGAATTTACAGCTGCGCAGCAGCATATTCCTGTTCAGGACGGACTCCCGCAGATATCGTATGAATATCTGAACAGATTCAGTAAATCAAAATTAAGTTTAGTAGAAGACTGGAATTCACATCCAAGTACAGAAGATCGTGTAGCTCATCTTGCATTATTGAATCTGCCTGCAAAAAATGAAAATTCAAACTCAGCATCAACTCTTTTTGAAAACATAGCAGTTATAGAACGGGAGTTTACCCGTAAATTGTTTTTACTACCTGCATATTCAAGCAGACCTGCAGATATTTCCATGGAAGATTTTATTAAAGGATATACCAATGAAGCCAATTCCAATTCATATGGCACGATATATAACGGCTACTACGATTTTATAAATCCAGGCTTGATTGATGAAACTCATTTACCTGTGCTGCAGGACTGGTCAATGGAACAGCTGGGGAAATTATTTGATCAACAGGCGATAGGGTTGGCTTGTCGTGTGAATGTGCTTGAAAATGATATAGCTGCATTGAAGCAGATTTTTAGTCAGGAATTAAAAATTAAATGGTTTCAATATGACGGTACTAAATATTTTTATAAAAGAGCCGGTGCATTAATTGAACAATTAGAGGCAGAGATCGAAGAATTAAAGCAAAAAACCAATGCTCACGATTATGAAATTTATTCTTTCTTTCATCATTTCGCTGTACAGAAAAATAAAGAAGCAGAATTGAAAGAGTTTTATATGAAAGCTCTTCACGCATTAACTGCATTTGAACAAAAAAATCCTGCTTATATTGATCTTGCAAAAGAAGTAGGGTTTATGTCTCAAAATCTTCCTTTCAATGTTATTGAGACAAACTTTAAAATAATCTACCGCAAGGAGAAACCTTTCAAAAAGGAAGTTGAAGATGTGTTGGTCAATCCTATGTTTGAAGGGATATTAAATGATGAATTGAGGGAAGTGTTTTCACAATACCTTACACATGATTGGCAATATTTTAACCGTACTGCATACAATGACAAAGCGGTTGATGTATTTTACAAGAGTCTTCAAGGGTATCAGTTTGTATTATCGCAACTGATTTTTAAGCATAAGAAAGCCTTACTGGATTTTATGGCTGATTTGGTTAAATAGCGATTGGAGTATAATACTGTTCGTAAATTAAATTTTATATAACTATGATAAACCTATTTTTAAAAGCAAAACACTGGCAATTATTCATTCTGATGTTTGTCATCCCTTTCGTATTTCAGATAGTAATGATGTATCTGATGATTGTGAATACAATATTAACAAGAGGATCTGAAACATTCTTTATGTTTGGTTACTTTAAGTATTTCGCTTTGATTGGGATACTCTATGCTGGCATTATGTTTGGTTGGTTTTGGTCTGTGGCTACAGGTTTACAACAAAAAATACCACAACATATTAAGACGAAACTTACAAGATTTAAAATTTTCTTTTTTATACCACTGGTTTATATTACTTGCATTTTCTTTTTTATACAAGTAGTTGTAACTGGTTTTATTAATCAAGCTCCGGATATTGGATTTATTATATCTATGATCGGGATAATTATTCCAATGCATTTGTTTTCAATGTTCTGTATGATACACACGATATACTTTGTTGCCAAAACCATTAAAATGGTTGAGCTGCAGCGTGAAGTTAGCTTTACTGATTTTGTGGGAGAATTCTTTCTTGTCTGGTTTTTTCCGGTTGGGGTCTGGATACTGCAACCTCAAATCAATAAGATGGTAGAAGACAAGGTTTAGGATTGGGTAAGGAGCATATAGAATCGATCTTGATGAATATTGGAAGAATAATTTCGATTGGTATTGCCTTATTAACCATCTATATTCATTTTGAATTGATGATTGAGCTGGAACTTTTACATTCGCCGGGAATTGTTGTTGCTATTATAGCAGGTACTATTTTTATGGGCTTAATCATTTCAAAAGGAACTAACAGTCAGATTGAAATAGTATTAGGTAGAGGTATATTATATGGTGGAGTAGCCTCAGCAGTTTTAGTGAGCATGTTTGTGATGTGGTTCAAATTAAATTATCGATAATATCATTGTTATGATCAATGTAGTATTTTCATGAAATCGGCTAGGAGCAGCTGAAAGATCCAGGTGTTTACACGACGGTCTGTGTGCCACAGACCACGGATGATCAAAGCTTTTAGCCTTAGGCCTTAAACCTTAA
This sequence comes from Cytophagaceae bacterium, assembly GCA_021151805.1. Lineage (GTDB taxonomy): Bacteria > Bacteroidota > Bacteroidia > Cytophagales > Cytophagaceae > Cytophaga. The sequence continues at coordinate 4,020 of JAGKWN010000092.1, forward strand.
GCATCCTAATAAAAATCCGTCGTAATGCTTACACTGCTGTTCCTGCCTCTGTCGTCGCTGCAGGATATTTTTGTGATACCTTCTTCCGGTAAAAAGAATACTTCTTCTTTCGGCGTTGCTTCTTTGTAGAACTTTCCATTGAGATACCAGTATATTTTTACTACATCATTCGGGACGATGCATTTTAACTGAATTTCTGTAGGGACGGCACGCTCAATTAAATATTCTTTATTGTTCGTTGGCATCACAATCTTCGGACCCAAATCCTGCATGATTCGCACGCACATAGGATTATGTGCAGGAGGTTTTTCATAAGGGATATGCTGCGAGTCATAAAAGTCTGCCAGCGCGGCCGAAATGTTCGGGTACGTTTTGGTGATGTAGCCACCGTCCGGTGTACAGGATGTGCAGTAGCTGTAAGCAAGATTGGCCGATACTACATATTCCTTCATATGTTGGCATGGCTGATTCGGAGATACTTTTGGAATGTATTGATCAATCATACTCTCTGTACAATGTTCGCCCATGGGTAATCCGCTGAAGGTACAAACCGTACGTAGTTGTAATGATTTAGGTTTAAAGAACCAATGCTGCAGGGAGTTGTAATCGAGTGTGTTGAATAGTTCAAACAGCAAAGGTGTGGCGATATCGGTGCCTGTCAATTCATGTACTCCCGTTGCATCAAAATTGCCGAGCCATACGCCTATGGTATATTTTTTATTGTAGCCAACACACCAGGCATCTTTCCGTCCATAGGACGTACCTGTCTTCCAGGCGATGTGGGGAATGTGAAAACTGCTTTGCATATTGTTAGGTAAATCCGGACGTGTAATCTGTGTCAGTATTTCTGATATCATGTAAGAAGAAGCTTCTGATAGCACGGGTGCAGAAAAGGAAGAAGAATCCTGCTGCAGTATCGGATAATTATATAACATACCGTTTTGAGCAAAGATCGTATAGAGGTGCGCAAGCTCTTCAAGCGTTACGCCGCAGCCGCCAAGGGATAAGGAAAGTCCAAGATGTGCTTCGTCACGTTTGATCTGTTTGAAGCCGCTTTTAACAAGGGTTTTGGTAACCACAGCAGGATTGAGTTGCTCAATGGTTTTTACAGCCGGAATGTTCAAGGAATAAGCCAACGATTTTTCGACGGATACAAGCCCATTGAAATGTTCGTCAAAATTGGTCGGTATGTATCCGTCGAAGTTAGTAGGAATATCTTCGATTACCATTTTGGGAGTAAGAAGCCCTTTGTCAAAGGCCATACCGTAGATGAATGGTTTTAGTGTGCTGCCTGGCGAACGTATGGCATTGACGCCATCTACTTGTCCGTCAAACTCTTTGTCGTCAAAATCCGGAGAACCTATATACGCTTCCGTTTTTTTAGTTTCATTGTTAAAAATAATCACCGCGCTGTTATGGATTCCCATTTGCTTGATGCGGGCCATGTAGTTTTCCAGTATGATCTGTGCGCGTTCCTGGGTGGTAAGTTTTATGTTGGTATTGATCTCCGTAAGCCGCGGATATTTTCGATGCAAACGTATGCTTAAGTGCTGTGCTTTTTTAGGCAGGGGCTTGCGTACAGCGTAGATATTTTCTTTTAAAGCATCTTGTATACGGGACGCATCAAACAGTTCTTCTTCGGCGAAACGTGCAAGCCATTTATTACGCTCGGTCATCAATACCTGTGGGTGTCGTTGTGGGTTTAACGATACGGGCCTGTTGGGAATGATGGTTAGAGAAACGATCTGCGCCAGACTTAACTGTTCGGGCGATTTCTGAAAGTATAGTAAAGAGGCTGCTTTTACGCCTTCAATGTTTGAACCGTAGGGGACGAAGTTGATATACAGTTCAAGAATTTCTTCCTTACTATAATGCAGTTCGAGTTGTAGTGCCCGGAATATTTCTACGAATTTATTCAGATATGTTCTGTCGCGTGGCTCTAACAAGCGAACGACCTGCATGGTGATGGTCGATGCTCCGGAAGTTTTTTTATTTTTAATAACGTTATTAAATGCTGCGCGACTAATCGCAAAAATGTTAATGCCCGGGTGGTAATAAAAGTATTTATCTTCCTTATTGATAAACGCTTTTTTTAAATCCGGATGCATTTCTTTTGTACTGATTTTGAAACGCCACTTTTCATCCTTGCTTAAAAACGCATGGATAATTTCTCCTTTATCAGCTGTAACTACGGTTGAATACTGCGGAACAGGAGGGAGCTTGAAAATCAGATCCAGGATAAAAAACAAAACAATCAGACCTGCAGTAAAAGCCGCAAATCTGATTGTTGTTTTTTTAGAAGGAATTATTTTTTTGAATGCCGGATGCATGCAGTTTATTTAGCCGTAACAGTAATGGTTCCGGAACCATTGTATGAATGATACTCACCATTATACATGGCATCAGCACTTACAGGCCCTAATTTAAATTTACCTGTACTTACAGCACGTACCATATAGTAATAGTATCTGACATCATTGGTTGCAGTCACAAACATGTTGATCCGGTCATCACGAATGTCGAAGTATTCTGGTGTTGAGTTATTTTTGATCCAGCTTACTTCTGAATAATCATTCAATCGTGGATTTTCAATTTCAAATCCTGCAGGCAGCATGTCTGTTAAAACCACATTTGGTACGTTACTTTTATCTTTAGATTGAACCGCAAGACGTACAACAATCAGATCATTCTGTTTGAAGCTGTTGCTATTGATCGGCGAACCATTGCGATCGAAGAACTGTCTGCGTACAGCCAGGTAATTATCTTCTTCCTTCACGGTGCCATTCATGCTGATGCCTTCTGCTTCCCATGAATAATAAAGTGTTCCGGTGCCTTTAGCAGCAATAGAAATAGTATTGTTGGATTGGTTTTTATTTATTACCAACACGCCTGAATTGTACGAGCCAATATTGGTACTGCCACTTTTAATATCTGCTACAACTGTGCTGTTGGCATTTTTGCGTGCGATCTTGCCCAGTGCAATCAATGCAAACGAAGTTTCCTGTGTATTCAGGTAGTACTTATTTTTCAACTGTTCACTCAGGTGTTTCGTTAACATGCCAATCTGCGCATTATTCGGATCGTTCTCAACCATTACATCCAGGATAATTGCCATATCACGCACATAACTATAGTAACTGCCATCGAAGCTGTTGATCGATTTTTCATTGTCAAAAGATGATGGTATCAACGTTCTGTAAGAAGCCTGGTCGCCAATACGCAGATAGGTTGCTGCCAATAAGTAACGGCTGTCTGTTGCCAGCATGCTGGTGTTGGTTTTGTAGAAGTTCATTACAGATAGGTCCTGTTGGTTATACAGACTCATTACATATAATGAATAGAAAATTTCTTTCGCTGCAATCACACGGTTTTTATACGTGTTGTTATAATCATAGTAATAGTAGGTATACTGACCTTTTTCTTTTACTTTATTTTTCAGGTAGCTGATTGCTTTGTCAATTACATTTGCCTGCACTTCATAGCCGGCCTTTTTAGCTTCGATCAGGAAGTGTGTTGCATAGGCAGTGCCCCACCAGTTGCCTTCGTAATTCCCCGGCCAGTAACCGAAGCTCCCGTTATAGGTCTGCATGGTATAAATACGGTTAATACCTTCCTGTACCATTTTTTCAGGTGATTCAGTTGTGTAGCTCGCTTGTTTAAGCTCTTTCATCAGATCGCGTATGTATAATTGCGGGAACGCTCGCGAAGTGGTTTGCTCGATACAACCATACGGATATCCGATCAGGTAACTCAGGTTTTTCGTAAAGCTGACCATTGGCGAACGGCTTACCACAATTTTAGTCGCCACGCTTGATGGAACAAAATCATTGGTCATGGTAAAGTTGGCGGTACTGCCACCATTAACCGAACCAGAACCGGATAGTTTAATCAAAGAAGTAATTGGTCTTACTGTAATATCGATTTCTTCTTTAAATACTTCGTTGATCGCTTTGATCGATGTTACGATCTGTGCAGTACCGACTTTCTGATCTGCAACCATCTTAAAGCTAACTTGTTTTTCAGAGTTAGCAGGTATGTCAATCTGCTGGGTATTATTGCCAAACACTTTAACAGCGCCGGTTGTGCTGATGGTTACATCTGCACGGATTGGTTTAGGAGTTGTATTGCTAAGAGTAACTGGCATGTTTAAAGAATCACCCGGACTTAAGAATCGCGGAAGGGCAGTAGATGTAACAATCGGATCTGCAACTTTCATGCTCTTCTGCGCGGATCCGAAGTGGTTGTCTTTGTATGCAACCGCCATGATTCTCAGATCACCGGAGAATTGAGGGATGTCAATTTCATAACATACTTCTCCGTTTGAATTTGTTTTAAGGATACCGCTCCAGAATGTAACAAGTTTAACACGTTTGTTTGTTAGTGGATTCGCACGTTTGCTTAAGTTGTAACCGTCACCACCAATTCTGCTTGAGTTTGTATTTAGCTCGGCAAGCAAGCGTGCATATACATCATAAGAGTTTACTTCCAGCGCACGTTTGCGGTAGAAGAAACCGTAAGGATCGGGCGTTTTAGTGTTTTTTAACTGCAGGATACCTTCATCAATTACAGCGATGGTTACCTGTATGTCAGATTCCGCTTTGGTTTTGATGCAGATCTTTTGTTTTGTTCTGGATCTGCTTTTTTCAACGGCAGTAATCTGTATCGGTAATTTGTTTTCGTTTTTATTGACCGTAAGATTCTGGAAGCCGTGCGCCACCGTCAAAGGAACCTTCTGGTCTGTATTCGGTTTGATGAGCGTTGCCGATACATAGATGTTTGGCAGGTACTCATCTTTCAATGGAATAGTGTATGCAGCAGAACGGTTGTTGGTTTCAAGCACTTTGTATTCATACACTTTATTACGTTCGATTGTAAGAATCAGTTTGCCTTCAAACGGTGTCTTGAATAATAGCTTAGCTTCATCGCCGACATTGTATTCTTTTTTATCTGTTTCTATCGTTACCTTTCCTTCGGTATTTACTTCAAAAGAAGTAGAAGAAGTATTGTTCCATCCATATGCATAGAAGTAATTACTTACATAGGATTGTGCATCCGGTGCATATAGACGGATTTCGTATTCACCGGATTGTGTTGGTATAAAGCTGTAGGTTTGTCCGGGCTTACTAATCGTTAACGTTTTATTATCCATTACACGGATCTTACGCTGAGATACATAACGGTAATCATCATCATATACTTTCTGCATCACTGTCTGCCATTCGTATTTGATTACTTCAACGCGTGCAGAAGCAACTACCGCATCACCTTTTCTGTTTACAGCAATCAACGGAATATTGAACGGCTGATTGGTGCTCACATAACTATCAGTGTATTGAATACCATAGAATGTTTCCTGTGTATACACTTCCAGTTGATTAACCTGGTGCACCGGTCGACCGGATTCATCAAATACGGTTGTAAATACTTTACCTTGTAACACACCACAGTTTTTGTAGCTGGATGAGAATGTGAAGTCCTGCGTTCCTTTCCCTTCGCTATCAGTTTTTCCTTCACGTACTTCATTCTGGAATTCATTGTATGAAGAAGCATTGATGCCAAAATCAAAGCCCGGGAATTTAGGAGCAGTGAAGTACTTGCGGGTCAAGGATAGTTCTACCTCATAGTTTCTGTTTGCAGCCGGCGGGCCGAATAAATTCAATGCTTGCAGCGAAGTGGTAAGTTTATCTGCCAACGCCAGTTCACTTTTATTAACAGTAGCATTTACTTTGATTCTGTCTGGCATGAATTCTTCTACACTGATATTGATTGAATTCAATAAGACATTGGTTGATGTATATAATTCCACGGAATACGTCCCTGTAACGGTAGTTTCCGGTAACCTAAATGAAGTCTCGAAAGCGCCCTGTTCATTTAATGTTCCGCGGATATTCTGGAAATCTTTTCCATTTGGCAGTACTACTTTTAATTTTACCGGAACCGCTTTTAGCGCCAGCCAGTTTACATCGCGTACGATACTGTTCAGGTAAACAGTTTCTCCCGGACGGTAAATTTCGCGGTCTCCATAAATGAAGGCTTCATAACCGGTTTCATTTTCTTTCGCACCACCGGTTTCGTATTCGGTATTTTCAACATAACCCTGGTTGAAGTGCAGGTAATTGAAATCATTCCCATTGGTGGCCGTAATCATTTTAACCGTAAAATTCTTGATCTTGCTTTTCAGATCCGTAATATGAAGTACACCATTACCATCGGTCTTGCCGGTGTATACAGTCTGGTTGTTATGGCTGATCAGGTTTAGTTCTACATCTGCCAGTGCTTCGTTGGTTAGAATAGAGTTGGCCATGATGAACAAATCATTCTTACCTTGTTTGGCAATCAAACCTATATCTGAGATGGATACAAATTTCGAATCGCCCAACCAGCGGTCTTCCGTAGAGTTTACTTTTACGATGTAGATTCCTTTGAATTGATTGATATCATTGAAACTTAAGTTTAGTAGTGGAGTGCCGTTTACTTTCTTTAAATTTTTGGTTTCAATTTCTTTCGTATAGATCACATCACCGATTTCTTCCAGCCCGTAGTATGAATGGCCATAATCGTTGTAATAGTACTCCTCTTCTTCTCCATAATATTCATAATTGCCGATGCCATTGCTTCTGAAAAATGAAAGTACGTTGTTCGCATAAATCTTATAGATCGTAACCTCAACTTTAGGAACGTTGATGATACGGATAGCAATGTTCTTATTCCCTTTGCTGCTTAAGTAAACGCCTTTTTGAGAGATGAAGCTGATGGCAGGTTTTGGTGTGCCGAATAAAACAGTTTCTGTATAATCACTTTTTAAGGTGCCGCCGAAAATTCCCTGCAGTTCTTTTTTGATTGTTAATTCATACGATTCGTTGGTGCTGAATGCAGCTTTGATATAAAAGCCTGCATTTTGTTTCTCAATGGTAAACGGTATTTCAGGCTCAATCGTAATAAGTGATTCTATGTTTTCTGTTGCTACTTCCTGGTTGGTACTTACATTGATAAAGCCGTTTTGTTCATTGTATTCAGGTGTTGCGCCAATGATCTGGAAAGTACCTTTTGATGTAATGAATGTTTCGTATGCGATGGATTCAGTCGTAACATAATTGCTCTCTGCACATTTTAAACCAGGCTTGATAGAAACCAGCGCTTTTTTATCGTCATACGAAGTAGCTCCTTCTGATACACCGATGTCAATGGTGTTGCTTACAGTGGTAGTATATACATCAATAGGTAGTGCTTTGCTTTCAATGCTGATCTGCAATAAATCTTTCAGCTGTGCCGGATTGATCTTGTAATTAAACGTCAAGGTCATGCGCACTTCGTTCACGGATTTATTACTTTCTTTCTTTGCCCAGTAATTGTCGATTTGAATTAAATTCAGGTAAGGCGTATGAAATTCAAAAGAAATTTCATCGCCTAGTTTCTTTTTAGCAACTGCTTCTTTGACGATGTCTTCTGTCAGTTCTGCTTTGTAAGCCGTGCTGGGAGCAAAGCCTACAGTAGGAGAGAAAGTTAATTCATTTGGCGCAGTCCATTTGAACATCCCTTTTACTTCAGGAGTAAATTTTACCAATGGCTTTGATGACCAGGCGTCGAGTGCGCTGTCGCCAACAATGTCTTCTGTAAATTGTATGACAACGTTTTGCTGAAGATTGATCTCACCTTGTGTATTGGTTTCTTTAATTTCGATGAGGTCTTTTTTGCTGCAAGAAAAAATACCAGTCAATAAAAGACATGCGATAAAGGTCTTTAAAATGCGATGCATAGGATTCGGTCGTGTTAAAAAGTAAACGACTGAAAACTACACAATTTTATCAGTAAAAAGAATCAGAAAGCGGGAACGTGGACTACTTTTTTTGTTTCGAAAAATTCTTCTTCAAAAAACATGTTCAGGTCGTATTCATAAGCCGGGCGGTTCAGCTCCTGAATCTCTTCGGTAAGATCACCACCTTTTAAATACAGGATGCCGTTATTCAAATCATTGAACTGATCATCGTCAAATTTGGTGCGGATCCAGCTCCAGAAAGGCTTGAAGCGGGTTACTGCGCGGCTAACTATGAAATGGTATTTGTCTTTTACATCTTCTGCACGGCCGTGGGTAGCAGTCACATTGGTAATACCTGCGCCGGCACATACACCCTCAACCACTTTGATTTTTTTACCTATGGAATCGATCAGATGGAAATGGCATTCAGGAAAAAGTATAGCAAGGGGAACACCGGGAAAACCACCGCCGGTGCCTACATCCAGAATTCTGGTGCCGGGTTTGAAGGGCATAACCTTTGCAATACCCAGCGAATGTAGTATATGACGTTCGTATAACTGATCAATATCTTTGCGTGAAACGACATTTATTTTTTCGTTCCATTCTGCATATAGATCTTTTAACGCGCTGAACTTTTCAATTTGTTCAGGAGTAAGATGTTTAAAGTATTTTTCAATGATTTGCAAAGCCTGATCAGTAGAAAGGTATTAGATAGAATCTTTACGATTTTTCACTAAGTCTAACAGCAATTCACGGGCGCGGTGCAGTTGTGCTTTAACAGTACCAAGGGGAGCCTCGATAGCAACAGCGATTTCTTCATAGGAATACTCTTCGAAATAACGAAGACGTACCAGCGTTTGATATTTAGGTGGAAGTTTGCTCACAATTGCCTGGATAATTTCAATCTTCTGGCTTTTGATTGCTTCTTCAAAAGGAGTTAAGTTGTTATCCTTAATTTCCATTTCAGTATGCTCGCCGTTATCATCTTTGAATGATGACGAAATACTGGTTGTTACTAATTTTTTACGGCGAATAAAATCGATACAGTTGTTTGTCGCAATACGGAACAACCAGGTACTGAAAGTAAAGTCAGGATTGAATTTGTGTAAATTCTTAAAGGCTTTAGCGAATGCTTCTATAGTAAGGTCTTCTGCATCATCCACATTCCGGATCATTTTCAGGATCATGTGATACACAGGTTTTTTATAGCGTGACATCAGTTCAGCATATGCTTTCTCATCGCCGGTCGCCTTAGCTTTTTCTACTAATAAAAAGTCTTTTTTTGCCTTTTCTGAAAACTCTCTTCCTTCGGGAAGGTCATTTATTACTTCCATTTTTTTATAGGTACAACCAGATTATAAAAACCTGCGAATAGTAGATAAATCAAATACAATATTTCAGCAATTGTAAGAAACAGAATCGGTAGCCTCGCATTCAATTTCTGCCCAATACACACAAAAATACTTATAAATATACATGTTCTCAAAATATAAAATAGTATTATCTCTTTAAAATCGAACGAAAAAAGAGAATAAATGAGGCTCATATAGAAAATACTACTCAAAAACGGATAAATGGACAGTCCAAGAAGTACTCCCATTGGATATTGTTTACCGGCATGCAAATGGCGGTGTTTTTGTTTCCACCATTCGCTGAAACCTTCTGCTGGTAAGCTTAACGTAATTCCAAACTTTGAAATATTGGCGGTCGAATTTGCTCCTGAAGCAATTTTTTGGATCAATAAATCATCATCGCCGCCTAAATGTCCGGCGTGTTTTCCAAAGCCATCATTGTTGATAAATAATTCTCTTTTATAGAGCAGATTCCGGCCAACAGCCATATAAGGTTTTTTAAAAATGGCCCAGCTGACATAATTCAAAGCTGTAAAAAGAGTTTCAAAGCAAATAAACCGGTTTAATAACGTCTTTTTTTCAGTATAGAGTGAAATTCCCAGGCAAATCTCCTTTGAGCCTTTATTTTTCATCATGGAAGAAATCCATTGATCAGAAATCGGATAGCAATCTGCATCTGTTAGCAAAATCCATGGATGAGATGCTTGTCTGATAGCACGATCAAGCGCAGTCTTTTTAGGATTCATGCCGATTGCAGCATGATGTATGTCGATGTATTTCAGGATAGGATTGGAGAGGGATTGCAGAAAATCCTGTGTGCCATCGCTGCATCGGTCGCAGGCTACAATGACTTCAAATACCGGATAGGATTGATTTAAGATAGAAGGGAGAAATCGTTTTAAATTTTCAAGCTCATTATGGGCTGCAATTACAATGCTAACACCTTCTTTATGAGTATTTACTGCGGTAGTATTTTTTCTGAATATAACTGCAGACAATTGGAAAAGCAGCCAGATAATGGATGCCGCGCCGGAAAGGTAACAGATCAGCAGTATAAAAGTATTCGTGTTCAAGCTTTTTTCTTCAATAATAATCAAAAAAACAGATTAGCGGAATCTTATTCCGTGGGTAATTTTTATTTGCGATTATTCATCGAACGGCTTTATCTCCTTGATAAATAAAAGTAATTTAGCATACTTAAAGTAATACTATGTTTTATAAAGTTGAGCATACCGACAAAGGAACCAGTGCCCGGGCGGGAGTAATCACAACCGATCACGGAACCTTCGAAACACCCATTTTTATGCCTGTGGGTACGGCAGGTACTGTGAAAGCTATGCACCAGCGCGAGCTGGAGCAAGAGGCGAATGCACCGATTATTCTTGGAAATACTTATCACTTATATCTTAGACCAGGTTTGCAGATTATTGAGCAGGCTGGTGGTCTGCATAAATTTATCGGCTGGAACCGTTCGATCCTTACAGACAGTGGCGGCTTTCAGGTTTATTCCTTATCCGGTATCCGGAAGATCAATGAAGAAGGTGTGAAATTCAAATCGCATATTGATGGCTCCGCTCATTTTTTTACACCGGAGAACGTGATGGATATTCAGCGTACGATCGGTGCGGATATTGTCATGGCATTTGATGAATGTACGCCATACCCGTGTGAATACGAATATGCACGGAAGTCTATGGAAATGACACACCGCTGGCTGGGTAGATGCGTGAAACGCATGGCTGAGACAGAACCGAAGTATGGTTACACCCAGCACTTATTCCCGATTGTGCAGGGGAGTGTATATAAAGACCTACGCGCAAAGTCTGCAGAAGTAATTGCTGAAGCAGGTTGTGTGGGTAATGCTATCGGTGGTTTATCTGTGGGTGAGCCTGCCGAAGATATGTATGCGATGAGCGAATTGGTTTGCTCGATTTTGCCAAAAGATAAACCACGTTATTTAATGGGGGTGGGAACACCGGAAAACCTGCTGGAGAATATTGCGCTTGGTATTGATATGTTTGACTGTGTAATGCCTACACGCAATGCCCGCAACGGTATGTTGTTTACAACGAATGGGATCATTAATATCCGCAATAAGAAATGGGAAAATGATTTCTCGCCGATTGATTCGGGATTGGATACGTATTTGAATACTTATTATACAAAAGCATACCTGCGCCATTTGGTGCACAACAATGAAATGCTTGGGGCGCAGATTGCAACCATACAGAATATTACCTTTTATCTATGGCTGATGCGTGAAGCGCGTAAGCAAATTGTAGCCGGCACATTCCGCGAATGGAAAGAGCGTATGGTGAAACAATGCATGCAACGTTTATAATTACCAGTTGTGAAAAAACTCGATCTATACATACTTAAGAAGTTTTTAGTAACCTACTTTTTCGTAGTGTTGATGCTGATGCTTGTCATTACAGTTATTGATATAACTGAAAAGATGGAGGATTTCATGAAACACAACCTGAGTGCCTGGTTTGTATTGGTTGAATATTACTTTGCCTTTATTCCATACATGGCAAATCTGCTGAGTCCGATTACGATTTTTATAGCTACCATTTTTGTAACGGCAAATCTGGCGGCTCGTACGGAGATCATTGCTATGCTGAGCAGCGGCATGAGTCTTATCCGGATCATGTTTCCGTATTTAATAGGATCAATACTGATTGGCTTGTTGGTCTTCTATATGGGCGGCTGGCTTATTCCGCATGGTAATAAAGCCCGGGTTGATTTTGAAAAGAAATACATTAAAAGCACATACTTCTTCGAAGGTAAAAATGTGCATATAAAAACAAGTCCTACCAGCTATGTATACCTTGAAAGCTATAACAGTGAACTGAATGTAGGGTATCAGTTTACGTTGGAGACAATTGTAGATAATAAGTTGGTCAGTAAACTGAAAGCCGGAAGAATCCATTGGAACGACAGTCTTAAGAAATGGCATCTGGAAGAGTTCTTTATCAGACGCTTTGATAATAATGGCAAAGAAGAAGTATTCAGAGGAAGAGACAGGGATACAACGTTGAGTATCTCGCCGAAAGATTTTCAGGATACATACATGCTGTATGAAACATTTGATATGGGAGAGTTGAACAATCAGATTGCGATGCTTAAGTCGCGCGGTTCTGAAAATGTCGATACTTATATTGTTGAAAAATATCAGCGTATTACGTATCCGTTTTCAATCATCATATTAACCATGATCGGTGTGATTGCATCTTCGCGTAAATCAAGAGAAGGTGCGGGTTTAACCATTGCTTTCGGATTCCTGTTGGCGTTTGTATACATCATATTTATGATTACCAGCAGAAGCCTTGCAAATGTGGGTGGTATAGGGCCGTTGCTTGCTTCGTGGATTCCTAATATAGTCTTTATTTTTATCGGCTTGTTCATGTACGGGCGTGTACCGAAGTAAACGAGGTATTTCATACCGTCGGAGCAAGCATATGCCTGTACCTTGTAGTTTCTGGCAACATGGTGTGGCATGCTGACCACTGACGCTATCACTGTTTACTGTCTCCTGCCACTGTCTACTTTATTTGTACTTTGTGCAAAGTATGTCAAAATTACAATTACATCTGGTGTTGTTACAAAATACAGTGGTATTGGGAAAGTTGATTTCAGGATCAGAGATTGTGCCTATCATACCTCCGTTCATACACCATCCTCTGAATATTTCTCCTTTGGAAGTTACCACTAATTGTTCTAGTCCTGCAGTACAATTCCAGCCTCTCCAGTTGTTTTCAAAAGAAGAAAGGAAATGGGTGCAAGAGTAATTTTCTCTCCGGCCATCAGCAAATTCCTTTGTCATTTCGCCTCTGTAATATTCGTGTTGTATATTCGTGGATACAAGAGATTTAAACTCATCGCCATTAAGAATTTTTAATTGCGCTTCAGTGTATGGAAAAATAGATCCATTTAAATTATATAGCAGGGGCTGGGTAGATATAGTTACAAAACAATTCTGTACAATCTGATGAGTGAATTCAATACATTTATCGAACTGATCCGGCAACATCATTACATTCACATGTGTTTGTACAGATTGATGCAATGTATGAATGATAGAAAGAAAATGTTCCGGATCTGCATGTTCCGGATGAAAGCTTAGATTTACACGACTAAGGTAAGGTAGGATTTTTTGCCACCATGTGGTTGTTCTGGATCCATTTGAAATAAGACTCACTGCTACTCCTGAAGTATGTAAATACTTGCACAGAGTGATCAGGTCTTTCCACATAGTAGTTTCACCTCCGGTAAACTCAATAACAATTTTTTTGTTTTTATAATGTTTGATCAGCTTGTCACAAAATACAATTGCTTGTTCTATTTCCATCCATTTCTGTGAACCATCGTGAAGATAAGATGGACAATATGAGCAACTATAATTGCATGTAGATCAGTCATCAGAAGACCTGATAGGTCTTTTGAATGCATCTTTAATCATTACGTTAAATAAATATATTTA
>JAGKWN010000093.1 GCA_021151805.1 Cytophagaceae bacterium
TTGTGTCGACCGCTGCTGCTGGTACTAATAATTATTATGTGTCGCAAACCGTCAACGGATGTGAAAGCAGCCGGACCATGATAACGGTAACAGTTAACGTTGTCCCGTCAGCACCGACGGTCACATCTTCGGTTGTATATTGTCAGGGAGTTGCTGCTCTTACTGCAAACGGCACTTCTCTGAAATGGTATAGCAATGCTACAACAACGACAAGCTCACCAACCGCACCGGTTGTGTCGACCGCTGCTGCTGGTACTAATAATTATTATGTGTCGCAAACGGTGAACGGATGTGAGAGCAGCCGGTTCATGATAACGGTAACAGTTAACGCTGTCCCGTCAGCACCGACGGTCACATCTTCGGTTGTATATTGTCAGGGAGCTACACCTGCTGCTCTTACTGCAAACGGCACTTCTCTGAAATGGTATAGCAATGCAACAACAACGACAGGCTCACCAAACGCACCGATTGTGTCGACTGCTGCTGCTGGTACTAATAATTATTATGTGTCGCAAACGGTGAACGGATGTGAAAGCAGCCGGACCATGATAACGGTAACAGTCAATGCATTGCCAACTGCTGCAAATGCAGGTACTAACAGGTATACAGCCTCTTTAACAGAAATGCTGGCTGCCAATAATCCTGTAGTTGGTACGGGCACATGGACAAAGCTTAGTGGAGCAGGTACATTTTCAGATATTCATAGTCCAACTTCTGAAGTGACTGGATTGAGTCAGGCTGAAAATTCTTTCAGGTGGACAATCAGTAATGGAGCCTGTCCTGTTAGTACAAGTGATATATTTATTACTGTTGGCAAACCTCCTGTAATGCAAATGATTTCTGGTCCTGTTAAAGTTGCATCGCAGTCACAGCAAACATACACGGTTGTCAATAATCCCGGATCTGCTTATGCATGGTCTGTACCAGATGGTGCAACTATCGCAAACGGACAAGGATCTAATAGTATTACGGTTGATTTTGGAAGTGCAGGCGGTGATATTATGGTAATAGAAACAAACAATTTTGGTACTGCCGCTTCATCTGTTTTTGTAAATGTTGGGGATGTGCCGAGTATTTCTACGATTACCGGACCTGTTGTGGTAGAAGAAGCTCATACGTATACATTCAGTGTACATGCAACTGCTGCTACAAATTATGCATGGACAGTTCCGCAAGGTGCAACAATTTTAAACGGACAGGGCAGTAATGTAATTACTGTTTTATTTCCGGTTGGAACAAGCAACGGTGAAATTGGTGTTACAGCTAATAATGATTACGGAAGCTCTTCCGGTTCAACCACTATTACTGTATCTGCTGTGACCGGTAATCATTTATTTGTAATAAATAATGCAAATGTTACCATTGCTCCCAATCCGTTTAACGATGAATTGGGTATTGTATTTAATTCTTCAAATAAAGCTGATTATGCAAATATAAAAGTGCTGACTATTCAAGGTAATCTTGTGTACGAATCCTCTGAAATTGAGATCAATGAAACTATCCATATCGGAAATGATTTGAAAAATGGTATTTATATTCTTGTGATTACTTACAAAAACGAAAGTCGTGCCCTGAAAATAATCAAGAACTAATACATAGATGAGGCCCGGCCTTTTAAACTAAGGCTGTTCTCAAAGCTTCCAATAAAGCATGCTCTGTTCGGAATTTTACTTTTTCAATTTGTTGGAATGCTGTCAGACCAGCCACATTTCCTGCAAACACAACATCAGCTCCTTCTAATGCCGTTATATTATAAAAGCCGGCATTAAATGGAATCTCATTGTTATTACAATATGTTTGTATTTGTTTGCGCATGACTCCGTCTATACAACCGGTTTCAATGCCAGGAGTAAATACAGCGTTGTTTTTTATCCAGAATAAATTCGCTTGCAGCGTTTCACTTACATTCCCGTCTATATCGGTAATGATGATATCATTTGCCTTGCGACGTTTCATTTCCAGCCCGGCCATTACATACCTGCCCGAACTCAGAACTTTAAACATAGAAGCTTTATGGTAATGATTGCGGATATCGTCTGAGAATACAACGTATTCTTTTGTATGAACAATGTTAGACGCAAAGTCTTTTACCAGCACAGTCAGGATTCCCTGTTCAGATTCCGGAGCATATAATCCTCCAGGAGCTCTATGTACAAGGAGCTTTATGCGTGCGTGCTGCTGCAGGTCATTTTGTTGAATAAGTTCAATGATGAGGTTGTTTAGCTTAACTGGGTCTTTACATAATTCATTTGAAAGCTCCAGGCATTTCATGGCTTTCTGCAATCTTTGAAAGTGATCCTGAAAATATTGTACAGCATTATTTTTGAAGATCATTGTTTCAAATACACCATCTCCATATTGCAAGCCCCGGTTTTCTACAGTGAAGATTTCGGTGTCTGAAGAAAGAAATTGATTGTTTGAATAGATGATCATAATAATGGAATTATGAATTATGAATTATGAATTATGAATGAATGCGGTTGCAGAACAACTTTTAGTATTTATCTATCGTCTAGTATCTGATAACTAGAGCCTGGTAACTATTTTTTACTTACAAACCAAACGCCTGTAATAATAAATACGGTGCCGATTGCCTGACGGATAGTGAAAGGTTCATGCAGGTATATATTTGCCAGCGCAATAGTAAACACTGGGCCTAAGGTAGCAATTATGGATGACTTATCTGTACCTATCAGCTTAATTGATTGAGCCAATGTTAGGGAAGGGATAACGGTTGCTACAATTGCCATGGCAAGTCCGATCCATAATACAGGGACGGAGGCGGATGAAAAATCAGGTATTCCGTTGGATATAGCCTGATGAAGTATTACAGAAATACAGGATACGATCATGGCGTATGCGGTATAGCGTTGCGAGCCGATGACAGGAATCAGCTTGCCGCTGCCAACGATGTAAACGGCGTAGGTTACCGCACAGGCAAATACTAAAACACTACCCATGATTAAATTTTCTGTGTTCGATTCGGTATTGCCTAAATAAATAAAGAAAATACCAATATAGGTAAGTAGTAAAGCTAAATAATCGTTACGCTGCAATTTGCTACCAAATAAGATGGTGTTAAGTACAACAATTAAGGTTGGGTATATGAATAATATAAGCCTTTCCAACGAAGCTGAAATGTACTTTAAACCTGTGAAATCAAATAAACTTGAAACATAATAGCCAATAAAACCCAGAAATATAATCCATGCCCATTGTTTTTTAGTGATGCTTGTTGATGATTGTTTGGAATAATAATAAGCAAGAAAGATATAAATCGGGAAAGAGAAAAAATACCGTAGAAATAAGATAAAAACTGTATCTGCGCCATACATATAGGCAAATTTTACCATGATTGCTTTTGTTGAAAAGCAAGCTGCACTGCAAATACCTAAAAAGACGCCTAAATATTGTTTGTGAATTGAATTTGGTATTGTTGTCATTTATAGGTTTGAAATTAATGATGTATATTTACGGTATATTATTTGACAAACATAATACGAATACAAATGCAGAAAAAGAGTGATGCGACAAAAATTGCAATAATTGGTGGCGGTAGTTGGGCAACCGCGCTTGTTAAAATTCTTTCTGAAAATAATGTTCGTATCAATTGGTGGTTGAAAAGCAAAACAGATGTTGATCACATTGTTGGTTTCGGGCGCAATCCAAACTATTTAAGTGATGTTGTTATTAATACCAAAATTGTTCGTCCAACCAATAATGTAAAGAAGGCGTTGGATGATGTTTCAGTAGTTATTTTTGTTGTGCCTGCAGCTTTTATTGGTGAAGTGCTGGAAACAATTTCACCGGCAGATTTGAAAGACAAGATTATTGTCTCTGCCATTAAAGGGATGATCCCTTTGGAAAATATTCTGGTGACAGATCTGTTACAGAAAAAGCACCTGGTTCCTTCTCAGAAAATATGTGTGATTGCAGGCCCGTGTCATGCAGAAGAAGTTGCACTTGAAAAACGTTCGTATTTATCCATCGCAGGCGAAGATTTTACAGTAGCTTCTGTTGTTGCTAATCTGTTGCAATGTCGTTTCGTGAAAGCTACAGTTATTGAAGACTTGTATGGCGTTGAGTACTGTGCGGTAATGAAAAACATTGTAGCAATTGCATGCGGTATTGCCCGCGGGTTGAATTATGGCGATAATTTTCAGGCGGTATTGGTTTCTAATGCCATGCTTGAAATTGAACAGTTTGTTGATGCTGTAATTAAGAAAGAACGAGATTGGAATGCTTCGGCCTATCTGGGAGATTTGCTGGTAACCTGTTATTCTCCATATAGCCGCAACCGTACATTAGGCAATATGGTAGGTAGGGGATATTCTGTGAAAGCTGCCCAGGTTGAAATGAATATGATTGCAGAAGGGTATTATGCTGTTAAGTGTGTGCACGAAATAAATAAAAAATTAAACGTGCAGATGCCTATTACAAAAGCGGTATATAATATTTTATATGAAAAAATATCGCCTTCTGTAGAATTGAGAATACTTGAAGACTCGATGTGTTAATCGTATCAGATACCGAAATAAATATATTTATTAGGCCCTTCCGGTGTATTGTTTTGAGTTTGATCTAAGGCCGGGTTGAAGATTTTTTCCAGTTCATCTATAAGTTTGGAAACCGGCAACCCCATAACGTTATAATAATCTCCGTTTATTTTTTTGATTCCGACCATTCCCAGCCATTCCTGTATACCATAAGCTCCGGCTTTATCAAACGGTTTATGATTTTCAATATAATAATCGATGTATTCTTCAGAAAGAGGTTTGAAAAAAACTTCCGTAATATCATAGAAGGAGCGTTCCCGGTCTTTATAACAAATTGTTACACCAGTAATCACTTCATGCATGTTGTTGGATAATTTCTGAAGCATCTGCTTGGCTTCTTCTTTATTTGCTGGTTTATTCAATACATCTCTGCGCTGAATGACAACCGTATCAGCTGCAATGATCAGGCTATCCGGACAGTCGGCTTTGACTGCCTGTGCTTTGATTTTAGAAAGGTAAAGAGGAATTTCGGTACGCTGAAGATAGACTGGAAAGTTCTCTTCCGTATTTTTAGTAAGGATGCGGAAATTGATTCCCGCATCCTCTAATAATTGTTTTCTTCTTGGTGAGCCAGAAGCTAAAATTACGTCTATTTCAAGTAGGTTATTGAGGAACACTATTTCTTGCAAATATCTTTTTGTAAAACAACGGCATCGCTATCACCAAGTGTTACTGCTTTTTTAATATCTTCGCAGGCGCCTATATTATCTTTTATCTCCTGTTTCAATACAGCTCTGTATCTGTATGCTTCAGCTTCATTCGGATTTAATTCAATAGCCTTATTGAAATCAGCAAGTGCTTCTCTGTCTTTTTTGATAGACATGTTGAAATAACCACGGTTTGTATAAGCACTTGCTTCATTTGGGAATTTTGAAACGGCACTGTTATATTCCTGGATTGCAGCTTCCTTTTCGCCCATGATGTAAAGGGTATTTGCTTTTTGGAAATACGCTTCTTCGTAAGAAGGTTTTAAAACAATCGTTTTATTGTAATCAGCCAGAGCACCATCAAAATCATTTTCTTCACGTTTACAGAAAGCTCTGTTGAAATAGGCAGCATGATCATTCGGATCAAGTTTAATCGCTTTATTGAAATCTTTAATAGCATCCGGATAATTATCTAAATGGCTATAAGAAAAACCTCTGTAGAAATAAGCATCTGCGAAATTTGGATACAAAGCAATTGCTTTATTGTAATCTGCGATTGCTTCTGTATGTTTTCCAAATTCTGCTTTTGCAAGCCCTCTTCCGTAGTATGCCTGAAAGTTGTCTGGCTGTAAGGCAATTACAGTTGAATAATCGTTGATGCTTTCAGCATATTTGCTTAATAAGAAATATTCATGTGCTCTGTTCTGATAAGCTTCAGAATAGGAAGAGTCAATTTGAACAGCTGTAGTGAAATCAGCGATGGCTTCATCTCTTGAACCCTCTTTGCTTTTGGCAATACCTCTTTTAGAAAATGCTGCGGTATATTTAGGCTTCAGGTTGATTGCTTTGTCGAAATTTAAAATCGCTGCAGAATAATCAGCGAGTTCAAGTTTACAAAGACCGATATAGTAATACGCTTCGTAGCTTGTAGGATCTGCCTGGGTAATTTCTTTGAATTTGTTTGAAGCACCAATGAAATCACCTTTTTTATACAACGCTACTGCTTCTGCAAACGCTGCATTTGATGCATCTTTGCCTGCGAAAGTAGTGTATTCAAATTCGATATAATCGTCGTTGTTACCACCGTTGGATTTTGATTTGCCGTCATCAACGATCAATAAAATTTTAATCAGCGCAAAAGTCTTTGTTTCACCAATTTTAGCAACATACAAATCACCAACTTTTACATCATTGATACTTGAAGTATAACTTCCGTTCTGGAAAGCTTTCTCCAGCGAAGCAAATGAAAGCGGTTCAGGAGCAGAGATGAGTTTAACAAAATGAGTTGAATTGTAAGATTTGAAGGTTTTTTTAAAAGCCGGTAAGTCAACAGAATCGGTAATGTTAACCAAATCCTTATGATCTGCTTTTCCTGTGATAAACTGAGCTTTATGATCTACCAAGTCCCACGCTGCTGCGCCCGGACCTTGCATATTGAAAATTTTACCTTTATGAACACTTTGAGCATGTGCTAAAAAAACTAGCAAGAATAATGAGGAAAATAGAAGTGATTTTTTCATATTTTAAATTAAAATTCTTTTTGAATGAAAAGCCAAGATGAATTTTAAAACAATGTATTGAATTGTTTTTAAAAAACCTCTGCATAATAAAAAAACTAAGATCTTTATAGCGCAGAACGCTGCAAATTTAGTCTTTTAAATATAATTTCAGAGGGTTTAGGTAAAGAAATGGGAAAATGGATATTTTATCTACATTACTTTAAATTTAGTCTGAAAAGTGTTATATTTGGAAGTTTTAAGGGCTTTTAAGCCTTTATTGTATAGGTTAATTTAACATTAAATAGTACTACTTTGGATCTGTTTGAGAAATTACAGCACGACAGAGGGCCCTTAGGGAAGCACTCGAATATCGCTCATGGCTATTTTGCATTTCCTAAATTGGAAGGAGATATAGCTCCTCACATGAAATTTAGAGGAAAGGATGTATTGAACTGGAGCTTGAATAACTACATAGGATTAGCAAATCACCCGGAAGTTCGTCAAGCGGATGCTGATGGATCTAAGCAATATGGTTTGGCATATCCAATGGGTGCGCGTATGATGTCGGGTAATTCGAATCTTATCGAAGAATTCGAATCTCAATTAGCAAACTTCATGGGTAAAGAAGATGCCATGGTATTGAATTTTGGTTACCAGGGTATTATGTCAATTATTGACGCTTTACTTGATCGTCATGATATCGTTATTTACGATTCAGAATCTCATGCATGTATCATTGATGGTATGCGTATGCATATCGGTAAGCGTTTGGTGTTCCCGCACAACGATATAGAAAATTTAAAAAGCCAGCTTGAGCGTGCCAATAAAATGATTGACCCTACTAAAGGTTCAATTTTGGTAATTACTGAAGGTGTTTTCGGTATGGCGGGTGATATGGGCAGATTGAAAGAGATTGTTGAATTGAAAAAACAATATTCTTTCCGTTTGTTAATTGATGATGCACATGGTTTCGGTACTATGGGTAAAACAGGTGCTGGTGCAGCTGAAGAGCAAGGCGTTCAGGATGAAGTAGATATTTACTTCTCTACATTTGCAAAATCAATGGCTAGCGTTGGTGCATTTGTAGCAAGTAAAGAAAATATCATTGAGTATTTACGTTACAACACACGTTCTCAGATTTTTGCAAAAACATTACCAATGGCATTGGTTGTTGGTAACATGAAACGTCTGGAGTTACTACGTACACAGCCTCAGTTAAGAGAAAACCTTTGGAATGTAGTTCGTGCATTACAAAAAGGATTAAAAGATAAAGGATTCAACATTGGTAAAACAGAATCTCCGGTAACACCTGTATATTTAAGTGGTACTGAATCTGAGGCTGCTCAGATGATTATCGACTTGAGAGAGAATTACGGTATTTTCTGTTCAATTGTTATTTATCCTGTTGTTCCTAAGGGAGTTATGATGTTGAGATTAATTCCAACAGCAGAACATACCTTGGCGGATGTTGAAAGAACGATCAACGCCTTTGCTGAAATTGCTGAAAAATTGAAGCAAGGTGTATATAGCAAAAGTTTAACTAATATATCTATTTAATAAAAAAAGCGAAATTTATTAAAGAATACTATTGGTCATTCGGAGATAAATTCGTATTTTCAATTATTAAACGATAACTAAAACTAAAAATTTTTGGATAAAATGAACAGATTCGAACAACTTAAAGATCTTATTGCTTCTTTAGAAGCTGACTTTGTTAAATTCTATGACAAACAAAATAGTGCTGCAGGTACTAGAGTAAGAAAAGGAATGCAAGATTTGAAAAACATTGCACAAGAAATCAGAAAAGAAGTTCAGGATGCTAAAAATTCAGCTGAATAGTTTCAGTTTTGCTAAAAACATAAAAAGCTCCTTAAGTAATTAAGGAGCTTTTTTTATGCCTATAAGGGTAAAAAAATAGCGGTTATTTAACCGCTACTCTTATTTTTGAATGTGCTTGTATAATACGCTGCTGTAAGCTGTCAGAAGCTTTTACCAAAGGTAAACGTACTTCATCTGAGCAAATGCCCATATGTGCCAAAAGGCTTTTTACTCCCACAGGATTACCTTCTTCGTACATTAAAGGATTCATTTCTGTAAAACCAAATAAAATTTCTGATGCCTGCTGAAAACGGGATTGGATAGCCGCTTTAATCATTTCAGAGAACAAGCCCGGGTAGGAGTTTGATAAAACAGAAATGGCTCCTACAGCACCCAGGGATATACTTGGTACTGCTAATAAATCATCACCTGAGATAACTAAGAAATCGTCAGGAGTATTTTTGATGATTTCCATTGCCTGAACCAAGTCGCCGCTCGCTTCTTTTACACCGAAAATGTTTTTTACTTCACTTAAACGGATGGATGTTTTTGCAGACATGTTAATACCTGTTCTTCCAGGAACATTGTATGCAAGAAGAGGAACAGGAGATTTTTCAGCCAGTGCCTTGTAGTGCTGAAATACGCCTTCCTGAGAAGGTTTATTGTAATATGGACATACGGATAATAAAGCATCAATTCCCTTAAAATTAGTGCTCTCTATGCGTTGAATAACTTCTGCAGTGAAATTACCTCCAATGCCATACATGAATGGCTTGCGACCATTATTTACATCTAAAGCTATTTGAAGTAATTTGGATTTTTCTTCTTTCGTTGTTGTTGCAGATTCGGCAGTAGTACCATTTACTACCAGATAATCCACCCCAGAAGAAATATTGAATTCAATTAGATTTTTGTACGCATCATAATCAACCGAATGATCTTTTTTAAACGGAGTAATTAGAGCTGTACCTGTACCGTAGAACGTTTGCACGATTGTAATTTTTTATTAGAATGCAAAATTGGCAAATTATCTGAACATTAAGAAAATACAGGCGGAGTATTTTTCTGTATGTGTAAAACAATCATCCATTCAGCAATTTTTCAAATTCAGCTTCACTGATGATTTTTATACCTAATTTCTGCGCCTTTTCAAGTTTTGCAGGCCCCATATTTTCGCCAGCTACCAGATAGTCCAGTTTACCGGTAATACCTGAGTTGATCTTACCACCATTTTTGATGATGATTTCTTTCAGCTCATCGCGATCATATTTTTCGAAGACGCCTGATATGACAAAGCTTTTACCAAGGAATAAATCTGAATCGATTGTAATAATTTCATTTTCACTTAATTCGAGTTTTACACCGGCTGCTGCAAGCTTATCAATCAATTCTGTATGTTTTGGGTTGCTAAACCAGGTTACAACACTTTCTGCGATTTTAATACCAATTTCAGGTGCTTCCAGTAACGCTTGTTGGGAAGCCGTTTTCAGATTATTGATATTTTTGAAATGCATGGCCAGCTTTTCGGCAACGGTTGCACCCACATATCGGATACCTATTGCAAACAGTACATTTTTGAATGGCGTCTTTTTAGATTCTTCAATACCTGCCAATACATTATTAACAGATTTTTCTCCAAAACGATCCAGCTGAATAAGCTGGTCATAGGTGAGTGTATACAGATCAGCAACATTACTGATCAATTTTTTCTGGTAAAGCAATTCAATTGTTTCTGTTCCGATGCCATCGATATTCATCGCCTTGCGCTGGATGAAATGCTCGATCTTACCGGTTATCTGCGGAGCGCAGCCAATGTCATTCGGACAATACCACGCCGCTTCGCCTTCAATACGTATCAACGGTGTACTACAAACAGGGCAGGCGTGAATAAATTCAATACGTTTGCTGCCGGCTTTACGTTTGCTGAGATCTACACGGGTGATTTTAGGAATGATCTCACCGCCTTTTTCTACAAAAACCGTATCGCCTTCATGGAGATCAAGCCGTTCTATTTCATTTGCGTTGTGCAGTGTAGCTCTCTTTACGGTTGTGCCTGCTAAGTGTACCGGGGCTAGATTGGCAACTGGCGTAACAGCACCTGTACGGCCAACCTGGTATTCAACCGAAAGGATTGGAGTAAAGGCCTCTTCCGCTTTAAACTTATAAGCAATTGCCCACCGCGGACTTTTCGCAGTCATACCCAATTCACTTTGCAGCAAAAGGTTGTTAACTTTTATCACTACACCGTCTGTTGCCAACGGCAGTTTAAAACGGGCTTCTCCCCAATGGTTGATGTAGCTCCATATTTCTTCAACACTTTTACATATTTTATATGAATCCGAAACCTGAAAGCCCCAGTTCTTTAGTTGTTGCAAAGCTGCTGAATGTGTTTCAGGTGTTTCTCCATCTTTTAAGAACGAATAGATAAAACAATCCAAGCCTCTTTTGGCAACGATGGACGAATCCTGCATTTTCACCGTACCGCTGGCTGCGTTTCGTGGATTGGCCAGCAAGGCTTCGCCAACATCTTCACGCTCCTTATTGATGCGTTCGAACATTTCATAAGGAAGATATACTTCACCACGCACTTCAAATTCCTCCGGTACATCTTTGCCTTGAATTTTAAGCGGAATGCTTTTTATCGTTTTGATATTGTTTGTTACATCGTCTCCTCTTACGCCATCGCCGCGGGTTACAGCTTGTGCAAGTATTCCATTTTTATACGTGATGCTTATGGCAACGCCATCGAATTTCATTTCACATACATAATCCGTACGTTGTCCGATTGATTTTACTACTCGTTCATCGAATTCTGCAATCTCAGATTCAGAGTATGTATTAGAAAGCGATAACATAGGATATTTGTGTGTGACGGAGGCGAACTCTTTGGTAACAGTTCCACCAACCCGCTGCGTGGCCGAATCTGGCTGAATAAGATCGGGGTATGCTTTTTCCAGTGCAATCAACTCATTCAATAGGGTATCAAATTCAAGATCTGAAATTTCACTGGTATCTTTCTGGTAATATAAATGATTGTGGTAATGAAGTATGCGGTTTAATTCTTCAATACGTATATGAGCTTCTGCTTTGTTCATGGATAGGAATTTTGATCAATTTACTTATTTTAACTTAAATCAAATAACCGAATTGTGTAGATTTGTAAATCTATTCAATCGTATTATTGATAAAACTACATTGATTTAAATGTTTAAAATAAAAAAAATAAAAATCATCGTATTCACATGTGTACTGTATTTTTTTGTATATGGAATTCAGCTGGTAATTGTTCATAAATTTGTAAACCCCATTGTAACGCCTTTGATGATCTGTAGAGTGATTGAAGGTGCTGTAGAGGGAGACTTTAAGGTTGGGATTCATAAAGAATGGAAGGACCTGGATGAGATTTCTCCCAATATGATCCGTGCAGTTTTTATTGCAGAAGATCAGAATTTTACTGAACATAACGGATTCAACTGGGACAATATTAAGCGTGCTATTGAATACAATAAAAAGCATAAGGGTAAAAAAATCCGTGGTGGTTCAACGATCAGTCAGCAGACTGCTAAAAATGTTTTTTTACCACCTTCCAGAACGTGGATCAGAAAAGGTATTGAAGCTTATTTTACCGTTCTGATTGAATTGTTTTGGTCGAAACAACGAATACTGGAAGTGTATTTGAATATCATTGAAACCGGAAAAGGAACCTATGGTGTCGAAGCTGCTGCTCATAAATATTATCACACGTCGGCGGCCAGATTAACAAACAAGCAGGCGATATCAATTGCAGCTATTTTACCATTACCCTTAAAGTGGTCACCGGTAAAACCTAACAAACGTGTGGCAGATAAGATTGCTAAAATTTCTGCTCAGGCGCCTGTTTATGTAATGCCAGAGGAATTTAAATAGAAATTAAATCAACCCTTTTTGAAAATGCTGGTATGCTTTTCCGTTCAGCAAATGCTCTTCAGCATAAGCCATACTTTTTTCTTTAGTCAGAAGACCAAAGTCTGACAAGGCCATGCCTGCATAATACAGCATCTGGTAGAAGGATTCATTGCGAATACCTTGTAATGCCTCAATGCCGGCAGCATACGTTTGTTCTGCGGTAACACTTTTAAACGGTAGCTGTGTATGTTCTTGTCGAAGAAAAGCAGTTGGCTGTATTACCTGATCTTTAATCCCATCATTGTTTACAAGTATCTGAATGGTTTCGCGATTTAACGGTGGGCAAGAAGAGCCCTCAAGTCCCTTGATGACAATTGCCGCAGCTGCTTTATTCTGATTTTTTAACTGCGCGGCAACCTCTGTGCGATAATGTGCATGGGTAAATCCAGTAAGGATAAGATTCCCTTTCGCTGCACGTACAGGCTGCATCATTTTTTCGAAGGTCGCCAGAAAAGGGCGCTTCACCATTTCTTTACGAATGGTTTTTAACTGATGCAAGCAGGAATGAAAAATGGATTGATCTATATATGCCCAGCCAATAGAAGTGTTTTGCAGATTAGCAAAAGCACTTTGATGTGTGCGGATTATGTTACCCTTGCCTTGCTCAATAATGCTGCTACTTGTAACACCAAACTTTGGTGCTACGGTGTCAATGCCATGAATCAGACAGGGAAAACCGCAGGATGCAATAAGTGCCGCAATGAAAGGAGCCAGGTTGTAATACCGGTTGAATCCATCGTAGTTGTCACAGATATCAATCAATACCGGAAGCTCTGTTTGGAGTCTGTCGGTATGTTCCCATAAGGTATCAAAGAAAGCCTTATTCTCATCAAAGCTTTCACGTTTTAACCGTTGTGCTTCGAGAAATGCACCTTTCTGAAAGGCTGGAACAGATTCATCTGTAAGAATAAGTTGCATGGCATCACTGGCTTGATCATAATTCAGATCCTTGCCGACAAGTGTACTGCATAAGTATTTTTCAAAAACAGTTGCAGCGTCTTCATGTTTAATCATGAAGTGCAATGCTGTTGGCAACAGGTTGCGAAATTCATTCCGGAGTTTCTCTAACCAACGTGTTTCAGCTTCAGATGGGGGAAGCATAAGCAACGCCGTAACAAGTGTTGCTCGTGTTGTGAGGCTATAAGAGTTATCTGTAAGCAGGGCTTCTACTTCGTTCAGTTCAATATCCTGAAGACTTTTACTGCCTTCCGGACCTATCCCTTTTTTCTTCAAGAGTTCTTCTAAACGATTTAATCCCATCTGCGCACACTTAGTTTTAATTTGAAGTAAAAATAAGTATTTTTACCTAAATACTGATTATGAGTACCGCTAATAAAAAAGATGTTGAAGTACTGGAGCGTTCTTCAGGCCGACTGACAAAACTATATATAGTTGCCTTGTCTGCCGTAGCATTTTTAACACTTATCGGTCAGTTTTTAATTCAGCAATCCATCAAAAATCAGCTGAATGATTCGTACGTAGTGAACATGGCTGGCCGGCAGCGTTACTCGAGCCAGGAAATATGTAAAGTATGTTTATTGATCCGTGATGATATTCAACACAATGCTTACCCTGAGATGGGTTCACAACTCAAGGTGTTGCTGGAACAATGGAAACAGCGGCATTCTGGTTTGTTACTCGGAGATACTTTATTAAAACTTCCGGCTAGTGAGAGCATCGTTTTAAAAGGTATGTTCAAAGATATTGATCCATATTTTTATAATGTATACAACAATGCGATGATTATTGCCAATGCATCCGAAGCACCTGATCGTGATTCACTGATCATTGAAGCAGCTTTGCGTAAAGTCATCAATAATGAAATGTATTTCCTGGATCACATGAATAAGATCGTGTATCAGTATGGGGATGAAGCCAGGGCAAAAGTATTATTCTTAAAGAAAATTGAATTTATACTTTTTGTACTAACCATCCTGATCCTGATTGCGGAAGGAATATTTATTTTCAGACCTGTTACAATTAAGATCAAGGAGATTATTTCTGAACTCATTGATGCTGAACATAAGGCTGTGGCGCTGACCAATAAAGTTAAAATAGCGAACAATTCACTCAGTAAATCTTTAAAGGATATTAAAGGAATAAATCTGGCGCTGGAGTTTGCTACGATCATGGTGCGCACAGACCGGTATGGAGTGATTACCTATGCCAATGATAAATTCTGCATGACCTTAAAGTATTCAAAAGAAGAATTGATCGGTCAGCGTTTTGATCTGTTGAATAGTCATTATCATACGCAGGAGTTTTTTGATCATATGTGGACTCAGATCTCCGATGGGAATGTCTGGAATGATGAGATCCGGAATAAGGCAAAGGATGGAAGCTATGTATGGCTGGATACTACCATTATACCTGTTTTGAATGATGAGCATATACCTTCGCAGTACATTGCCATTTATACAGACTTAACGGAAAAATTCAGACATAGTGTTAATGAACATAAAATCCGTACAACCTCTGTATTGGAAGGACAGGAGCGTGAAAGAAGAAAGATTGCCCGGGAGTTGCATGATGGATTAGGTCAGATGCTTACGGCGTTGAAATTTAATATTCAAGGAATCAAAGGCATTGCATCTAAAAAAGAACAAGCTCATATTGATGGTATCAAACAAATGATCCAGGATACGATATTGGAGGTACGCCGTATCTCATTTGATCTGATGCCGAGCGTTTTAAATGATTTTGGTCTGGCGGCAGCATTATATCATTTGAGTGAACGATTTTCCCTTTCCCGTAATTCGAATGTGCAAATTCAATATGTAGGAGCAAAAGATGTTGGAAGGTTTGAAAAAAATATCGAAATTAATATTTATCGCATTATTCAGGAAGCTTTGAATAATGCAATCAAATATGCAGATGCTACTATTATCAGTATTGATCTGCAATTTGATGATGAACATATAAAATTCTGTGTAAGTGATAATGGGAAAGGTTTCACCCCGGACAATAAAAAGAAAAGTGATGGTACGGGAAGAGGCATTACCAATATTCGCGAGCGTGTGAGTTTATTAAACGGGAATTTAATTTTTAACAGTATAATAGAAGAGGGAACTAAAATTTCGGTTGAAATTCCTGCACAAATTGTTTAACATATGAAGAAGATTAACATTTTATTGGTTGATGATCATTCCATTGTTCGGGATGGGATAAAGGCTACATTAAAAGACCAGAAGAATTTCAATATTATAGGTGAAGCAGCAAACGGTAAAGAAGCGATTGAATCTGTACGCTTGTTAAATCCGGATGTAGTGATCATGGATATAACCATGCCCGAAATGAACGGTATTGAAGCTGCCGATGTAATCTCTAAAAAATATCCGCATTCAAAGGTGTTGATCCTGTCTATGCATGATAATGAAACGTATATTCTGAAATCAGTAGAAGCTGGCGCATATGGCTATCTATTGAAAGACGTAGATAAAGATGAGTTTGTGAAAGCTATTACTGCTGTTTATAATGGCGAAAAATATTTCAATACAACCATATCAAGTATGCTTGTTACTGGTTATCTGAATAAGATCAAAGAAGGCAGTGACACCATACCGGCGGCTGTGGGTGGAGCGGATGATTATGATTTAACAAAACGTGAAAAAGGCATTCTGAAAATGATCACCGTAGGCAAAAATAACCGTGAGATTGCAGATGGCTTAGGAATCAGTATTCGTACAATAGAAACGCACCGCGCCAATATTATGAAGAAGCTGAAGGTGAAGAATGCGGTAGAACTTGTACGTATAGCGATTGACGAAAAAATTGTCTAAGCAGTAAAACAGCAATCATTTACTGCGGGTTGTTTTTATTATAAAAATAATTCCGTGTTCTGCGTTCAACGTTGTTTCTTATTGCCAGGTAAAACAGGCTGTAATCGCATAGGTGATAGCTTTTTCCTAATCGTATATAACCGCTTTTTATGGGTTTATTGACCCAAAGTATACCATTACTGATTTGGGCATCGCATATATTGGGATCTATCCGGTTAAGTTTGATCGGAGCGCCGCCCGGGTTTAAAGATGCTGGGGCATAGGTCGTATCAGCACTCCAGGTCAGTGGGTTGATACATAAACCTCCTGAAAAATATTCCGAAGGTTTTAGCACTGTTCCATAACGGAAGGTATTCCAGGAAATATAAGCGTTCAGTTGGTCCGCATTTTTTGCTAGCGGAATCGATTTAAAGGTGCTGTCGGCTACAGGCATGCCAATCAGATACGCCGCGATCATTTTTTTCTGAATCTCTTTCCCATCTATTTCCTCTTTCAGTAAACGAATCAGGTGATAGGAGCCCTGACTGTGGCCGGCAATAATAAAAGGCCTGTTCTTATTCCAATGTTCCAGGTAGTAATTAAAGGCTGCCTTTACATCTGAGTAAGCGAGGTCAAGTGCCTTTGGTCCGCTCTTATCATTTAAGAAAGATTTTAATATAGCCTGGCGATATAGAGGAGCATATACCTTGCAGCTTACATTATATACACTTGCCTGTGATTCGGTAATTGTACCTACACGGGCTAGCATATTTTTATTGGAAATGCTGATATTCCATTTCGTACCGATTACGTAGGCTGTCGGGTAAACATAGAATACATCTACCGCGGCGCTATCCTGACTGTCTGGAGTGGGGCAGCTTTGCGGAACACAATCTGCTGCATCGAAGCGCCAGGGCAATGCCACCCAACTATCCTCCTTACTGTAATCCGGTTGCTCCGGGTGTTTGGCATGCTCAAACTTTTTACTGGGTAAACAGCCTTGTATAAGTATAAAAATAAGTAGAACAGAAATTGAAAGGAGGGATTTTTTCATAGCATTTCAAAATAATTAAAATTCTACGTTCCTAACAAGATATTTAAATTCTATATAC
>JAGKWN010000094.1 GCA_021151805.1 Cytophagaceae bacterium
AATTTATATAGTATTGAATTAACTTTTAGTCGAGTATTTTTTATATAGGATTTATTTAATTACAAAAAAGGAGGATTACATCATGGCAAAAGCAAAAGCTTCCGCTAAGAAACCAGCTGCTAAAAAACCAGCAGCTAAAAAACCTGCAGTTAAAAAAGCAGCAGTTAAAAAAGTAGCTAAAAAAGCAGCAGCTAAAAAGCCTGCAGCTAAAAAAGCAGCAGCTAAGAAGCCTGCAGCTAAAAAAGTAGCTAAAAAAGCTGTTAAAAAAGCAGCAGTTAAGAAAGTAGCTAAAAAAGCAGCGGCTAAGAAGCCTGCAGCTAAAAAAGTTGCTAAGAAAGCTGTAGCTAAGAAAGCTGCAAAGTAATTCGTTTCTAAACGAAATTTAAAACCCGAAGCTGAGCTTCGGGTTTTTTTATTTTAAGGCATACACCCGCCTCCGTATTCAATCGTATATCATTACACAGGGTACCGATCACCACTTTTTCATCTCACGTCTCAAATTCGTACCTTTATAGTATGAAAGAGCTACAAGTACTGGTTGAATTTCTTAAACAATGCCTTGCCGATAATACGTTTGTAAAACTAACCATCAGCAACCCCGTCGATAAACAATCTTCTATACTTAAGGTTTATGTTCGTTTCATAGAAATCAAAAAACAACCCTTCCTTTCATTTACCTATCGCCACAAAACAAACGACCAGGTTAAAAATTTTTCCATTGAAGCCGGTATTGCAGAAATTGAAAAGTTCATGCAGTCGCAGTATCGCAACGCAACGCTCTTCAGCACAAAGCAGGACTATGCACTGCTTACATCTAAAAAAGGGCATATAACTTTACAGAAAAACAAGCCGACCTTTACTGAAACCAACGAAACCGTTCACGATCGTAAAAAAACGAAACGCGCATCCAACACACAGAGCTACTTAACGCATTTAGGAATTACAGACAGCAACGGCATACTGATTCCTAAAATGGCTGATAAATACCGCCAGATAAATAAATATCTGGAGATCATTGAAGGATTGATTGAACATGTTTTGCTTCCGGAAGAAATTCATATCGTTGATATGGGCTCCGGTAAAGGTTATTTAACATTTGCCTTATATGATTACCTGGTAAATGAAAAACAACTGAACGTTGCTTTAACAGGTATAGAATTGCGCCAGGAGCTGGTTGATTATTGCAATGAAGTAGCAGCAGCCTGTGGTTTTAAAAAATTACAGTTTGTATGTAAACCAATTCAGAAATATACCGATAAACGGATTGATATGCTGATTGCATTACATGCCTGCGATACTGCTACGGATGATGCCATTTACAAAGGAATCGTTTCAAATGCGCAGCTCATCGTGTGTGCCCCTTGCTGCCACAAACAGATCCGCCAGCAGGTGAAAGGCATTGAGCAGGAAAGTCCGCTGTTGAAGTACGGCATTTTCAAAGAACGCCAGTTTGAAATGGTGACCGATACCTTGCGCGCGTTAATCATGGAACAGCACCAATATCAAACCAAGATCTTTGAATTCATTTCAAATGAGCATACACGAAAAAATATTATGCTGGTTGGCAGCAAACTCCCCCATGCATCGGCTGATCAGCAGCTGCAGCATAAGATAGACGCCATTAAAAATGAATATCATATTGATTTTCATTATCTGGAAAAGCTTACCCGATAATTTGGTTGCAATAAATACGTAGTTATACATAGAAAAAATCTTTACGCTACTTAAATTAGTAGCACCATTCACATATAACATATTAGTCCCATGCCTGAATTCAGTTATCAAAAACCGTTTCCGTTAAAGAAAGATCCAACGCCTTATAAATTGATCAGTAAAGATTATGTTTCAACGATCGAAGTTGATGGGCGCAAAATTCTTAAAGTAGATCCGAAAGCGCTTGAACTGATTGCAGAGAAGGCATTAGCAGATGTATCATTCTATTTACGTTCCTCGCATTTAGAAAAGCTGGCTAAAATTCTGAACGATCCTGAAGCAACCGATAACGATCGTTTCGTAGCCTATACATTATTGCAGAATGCCTCTACCGCAGGTGAAGGTAAATTACCTTCCTGCCAGGATACCGGTACAGCCATTGTAATGGGTAAAAAAGGTGAGAACGTATGGACGGGTGCCAATGACGAAGAAGCTTTATCTAAAGGGATTTATAATACTTACCAGGAAAGAAACCTGCGTTACTCCCAGGTAGTGCCAATCACCATGTTCGACGAAAAGAACTCCGGCACCAACCTTCCTGCCCAGATTGATATCTATGCCGAACAAGGCAACGAATATAAGTTTCTGTTCATGGCTAAAGGTGGTGGTTCTGCAAACAAAACGTATTTGTACCAACAAACAAAAGCATTATTGAACGATGAAAGCTTAACGGCTTTCGTAAAAAATAAAATCAAAGACCTGGGAACATCTGCTTGTCCTCCGTACCACTTAGCATTAGTTATCGGCGGCACTTCTGCAGAAGCAAACCTGAAAGCAGTAAAACTTGCCTCAGCAGGATACTACGATGAATTGCCAACGGAAGGCAACATCGGCGGACAAGCATTCCGCGACCTGGAATGGGAAGAGAAAGTACAATTGATCTGCCAGGAAAGTTTGATCGGTGCGCAGTTCGGTGGTAAATATTTCACGCACGATGTAAAAGTGATCCGTTTGCCGCGCCACGCAGCTTCTTGCCCGGTAGGTATTGGTGTAAGCTGTTCAGCTGACCGTAACATCAAAGCTAAAATTACCGAAGAAGGTATTTTTATTGAAGCACTTGAAACAAACCCTGAAAAGTATTTGCCTGCACAGGCTCCGCACCTTGAAAAAGCGGTTGAGGTTGACTTGAACCAACCGATGGCCGATATATTGAAATTGCTTTCTCAATATCCGATCAAAACACGTTTGAAACTAAAAGGTACCTTGATTGTAGCACGTGATATCGCGCACGCTAAAATCAAAGAACTATTGGATGCAGGTAAACCTATGCCGGAGTATTTTAAAAACCACCCGGTGTATTATGCAGGTCCGGCGAAAACTCCGGAAGGCATGCCATCCGGAAGCTTCGGTCCAACGACTGCAGGCCGGATGGATTCGTATGTGAATTTATTCCAGAGCCAGGGTGGATCCATGATCATGCTGGCAAAAGGAAACCGTTCGAAAGCTGTTACGGATGCATGTAAACAATACGGTGGTTTCTACCTGGGCTCTATCGGCGGACCGGCAGCGATCCTGGCGAAAGAAAATATTAAATCGGTTGAAGTGGTTGACTTTGAAGAATTGGGCATGGAAGCCGTGCGTAAGATCGAAGTAGTAGACTTCCCTGCGTTCATCATCTGTGATGACAAGGGCAATGACTTCTTTGCGAACCTGTAAAATGAAATTTTATAATCGTACTGAAGGATATACGTTTGAAAAAATGTATATCCTTTTTTTATTAATTAGTTACAACATTTCTGAACAATAACAGAAACGATGACACAACCTGCAAATGATATCGCCCTGCTAAACCAACTGCGCAATAATGACCAGGCCGCTTACCTACAGCTCTACCGGGATTATTATCCTGCCTGTTGCCGCTTCATTCTTCGTAACAGCGGCAACAGACAGGATGCAGAAGACATGTTTCAGGAAACCCTTTTGGTTTTAATACATAAACTCCGTGTCGAAAATTTTCAGCTCCAATCTGAATTAAAAACTTTTTTATTTGCCGTTAACCGCAACCAATGGTTGAAAAAACTCCGCAGCCGCCGCATGCAGCTGACACCTGAATTGCTGGAAGAATCCGCACTCCTTCCAGAAACACCGCCGGATCTTGAAATACACCCTGAACAACCGGCAAACAGCTGGATACAACGTTTGTTTGAAAATATCACCGGGCATTGCGTTGTACTTATCACCCAAATTTTTTTAAAACAACAGGAGCCGGATGCACTGATCAAAGAATTGGGATATAAAAATGCGCACAGTTTCCAGAACCAAAAATATAAGTGCATCAATCAATTACGAAAAGCAGGAAAAAATTTATCGGCACTTGGGTGATTATTGGAAAAACGGGGTATTAAAGCATATAAAATTTAAACCCGTTCACATTTATGACACTTCAAGTAAAACAAAATGCCCCGGATTTCAACACCCATGATGTTTTTGGCAATCCTATTTCTTTACAAAAACATAAAGAGAAAACCGTTTACCTGGCTTTCATGCGCTTTGCCGGTTGCCCCGTCTGCAACCTGCGCGTACACAACCTGCTGAAACATGCCGATGCTTTTAAAGCAAAAAATATTGAAGTTGTTTTAGTGTATGAATCTTCCCTTGCAAATATACGCCAGTATCTGGAAGGTAGTACGTACCCTTTCATCTTCGTGGCTGATCCCGAAAGTACCCTATACAATGCATATCAAGTTGAAAAATCCTGGGCAAAGCTAATGGGTTCCATGTTCAAAGGGATGCTTGGGAAAGTGCGCGCAGGTGAAAAACTATTCGGCAAAAAACCGGCAATGGACGGCAGCATGAACCGCATGGAAGCAGAGTTTGTCATTGATAAAAATGGAAAGCTGGCAATTGCCCATTATTCGGCATTTCTGGGAGATAATATAGATATTGAAAAAATATTAAATTTATAGTTGATTATTCAACGATTCAATATTCCTGCAACCGTTAGCATGTTAAAAAAAATTAATCTGATATTCATTTTAGTTATTTCTCTGAGTACATGTAAAAGTAAAACCGGAGAAATAACTTTAACGGTAGATACGTGTACAAGCACTTATACCAGATCTGATGATAACTTCTATGATGAAAACCAACAGACAGGCGGCCATGGCCCAAATAATTTCATGAATGAGTATAATGCCAAATCTGAGATCTGCTGGTGTCTTTGTGATCAATACATACAAACCAAAGATACTGCTATAGGAGCCTATATTCTGAAGCATTTTCAGGATGCTGAAATGGGAGGATTTATTGCCAGCCACTATTATGCTGATTCTATACACCAGAATGCATTCCACACATTTATTATTGAACCCAATCTTGATTCATTATGTAAATACCGGAATGTGTTCAAAAAAAATATCTATGAATGGAACGATTAGTTTTAAACATACTCGTTTGGGGCATATACCTTTCAAATAATGCTTTCAAAGCAAAAGGATACCTATAAGTAGGTATCCTTTTTTTGCATAATATTTATTAATTTTCGAATATGTAAAAGCCTCTGTATTGGGGAGGAAACAAATAAAATTCTTTCAATTAACATTTATTTTATGTTGAGTTTTTTTCAAGTCATTTTTAAAAAATCATCTATCCGGCTGTTTTTTCTGATTCTATTGATCAATAGCATTCATTTAACGGGCCGCGCGCAAAAAGAAGCTTACAACTGGTATTTCGGAGACCGTGCAGGATTATCTTTTGCAACAGAACCCCCAACTGTATTAACCAATGGTGCGTTGGTTACTTCTGAAGGTTGTGCAAGTATATCTGATGAAAACGGCAATCTGTTATTCTATACCAACGGCAATGCTGTATGGAATAAAAATCACCAGGTGATGGATAATGGAACTGATCTGCATGGACAAAGCAGCAGTACGCAAAGCGCTTTGATTGTAAAGTTACCTGGCAGTACAACGCTGTATTATATTTTTACAGTAGCAGATCAGGGCAATGCAAACGGGTACGAGTATTCTATCGTTGATATGTCTTTCAATGCAGGTGCCGGCAAAGTTGTAACAAAAAATGCAACCATCTTAAAAGATTATTCCAACACGTCGTCTGCATTCCTTAATTCTACGGAAGCATTAACTGCTGCATATCATAAAAACCAAACAGATGTATGGGTAATCCTGCATGAAGCGAACGTAACAAAGTTTTATGCTTACCTGTTAACCGCTGCCGGTCTCCAGGCACCTGTTATTTCTGATATCGGAAACCAAAAAACAAATTTAAGTCAGTGCAGAATTTCACCGGACGGCAAACGTATTGCTCTTGGAGGATACTTTGGTTCGGGTGTTGATTTATATGATTTCAATTCTTCGACCGGAACAATTTCAAATGTCGTTCCTTTAATCAGTGGCCCTTCAAACCGTGTGTACGGTTTAAGTTTTTCTCCAAACAGCAAAGTGTTATATGTTACTGATAATGTTGCCAATATTTATCAATTTGATTTAAGTCTGCCAACAAGCACAGCTATGATCAATTCAAAATATCTGGTAGGCCAGGGTTCCGGCAGTTACTACCCGCAGCTGCAGCTCGGGCCAGACAAACGATTATACCTGGCACAAAAAGACTTGCAATACCTTGGTATTATTGCTAATCCGGATGTTATTGGTGCCGGAAGTGCTTTCACCGATAACGGAATTTCCTTAGGTACCAGATCCAGCAAACTGGGTTTGCCAACATTCATGGTGAACTATGTTACATTACGGCCGCCTGTTGTAAGCCTTGGCAACGACACAACCTTATGCCCTTCAGCAAAATTGATTCTTGATGCCGGCAGCGACAATCAGGATGCAGCTTTTTTATGGAACACACAGGAACAGACACAAAAAATAACGGTTTCCGCACCAGGAAAATATTATGTTGATGTAACCCGTGACAATATTAAGGAAAGTGATACAATCATTGTTTCTTATATTTCCTTTGCTGCACTATCCATACCGCATTCATATAATTATTGTGGTTTTGCAGAGGCACCATTTATATTGGACCCGGCATTTGCAGAACCACAATTCAAATGGCAGGATGGTTCAACAGCACTTCCCTATTCCATTACTACTGCCGGCAAATACATTATAGAAAGATTCAATCAAAATTGCAGTACAAAAGATACGTTTACAGTAACCGCATTTTGTCCGCAGGAACTGATCATTCCTAATTTAATAACGCCAAATAAAGATGGAAAGAACGAAACGTTCGCCATTAAAAATCTTCCGATTCCGGATTGGAGCATAGAAATTTATAATCGATGGGGTACTTTAATTTATACAGCAGAGGGTTACCAAAACGATTGGGGGGCACAGAATGTAAGCGATGGCTTATACTTTTACTATCTTAAGCACCGCTACAATGATCAAACACATAAAGGCTGGGTAGAAGTTTTGGGAGCCGCAAAACTCTAGTAAATCTACCCGCGCTTCTTTATTTATTCCAGTAGCGGATACCAAAAATATCCTTTTTGCTTTTATCTAAAGAAAGAGTGATTGAAAAGTATTTAACAACAGAGTCAGCCTTGATGATATTCCCTGCAAACTCAACTGCTTCTGTTTGCTTATCTTCCTCTAAATTGTATTTTGCGAAATATATTTTGTTGGTAGCGATCCGATCATAGCTTGTTACTTCATTCAATAAAGGCGTAAACGCATTTACCAACGTATCTATAGGAATGCCCGGATTTTCAAAATTATTGTAGATGTAATTAAAATCTCCCTGAAGAAGTTTTGCGTAATATGCGTTGGCAATTTTTTCTTTTTCAAAATAACCAAGCACAGCCTTTGCCGGGTAGCTGAACGTTTCTGAATGGCCGCTGTCATTTTTCAATACAATGGAATATTTGGCATATGCCTTTTGCTCTTCAGCCGTTAGGTTTTTAAAAAATAAAAAGGCCACACCTCTGGCAATGGGTTCCATTTTTACATCTTTTCCAAAAAACTCAGGATTGCTCACTTCCAACTCAACATATTTACCATTGCCTTCACTGGTACTTGTAGAAAAACCTTTTGTAATAGTTGTAGGCCCCCAGGTGCTGGCAACATCGTTAAGCCCATTCTTTTCAGAAGCCGAAGAACAGGAAAGTAATAATGCAAAGGGAAGGAAAAAGATGAAAATAATTTTAATGGCTTTCATAAAAGTATGTTTTTATATGCCTTTAAAATAATCAATGAAAACATAGCAAACAATCTTTTCTGGCTGCTGAATCCATGTACGAGGCATAAAAAAAATATCTGCCGGCTATGTATGTTACATGCTGACAGATATTTCCATAACTGATTGCTGAATATTATTTACGAAATCATGCCATATTCCTGAGTGCAGGTCTGTATTGCTTTGCGGCCTTCTTTACGTGTGCACTGATCCGGCACATAAAAAATACTATAACCAGGATTACTGTGGCAATAATCAAAACCGTTAAACGGATTTGATCATGCAATACACTGTATAAAACATTGTATGAATTGATGATACAGGCAAGCACAGTTGTTATAAAAACGATTATCAGATCTTTTGTTTCAATAGTATCCATAGCCGTATTGATTATTTACGTAAACCTCATCTGTCTTCTTTTTGCGCCATCACAATGGCTGCAACCGTTAAGAGCAACGTTGGAATTGCATATCCCCTGTTCATATAAAAAGCACTCAATATGCTTAGGGTAACAAATGCCGCGCCCACTATGGATAGCGCGAAGATTGTTATGTATTTTGCCTGAAGAATTTTTTTCACTGCAGTAATGATTTGTTGAACGGACCAATCTTTCTCTATAGTAAAATTACAGACAATACTAAAAATCGAATTATAGGATTACAGATTAACCTTACATATTTTCCACTCCGGGATCATGCATAAAAAAAGCCGTTGAATTTATTCAACGGCCTAAAAAACTTTCAGCTTTCAGTTATTTCTTTATTGAATAATAAATGAATTACTCTCGGTATTTCCTTCTTCGGTTTCTATTACATAAAAATAAATTCCTGACGCAACCGCCAACTGAACTGTAGTTTCTACATGTTGGTTTTCTATTGATTTTATAATTGTACCCTGGGCATCATAAATAGTAAGGTGTCTTCCTTTCAATCCTTTAATACAAAAAGTACCGTTATTAGGATTTGGGTACACAACCACATCTAATTTTTTTGATTTATTTGAATAAATCGAAGTAGTGGGATCGGTGGGATCTGTCGGATCGGTAGGATCGGTAGGATCGGTAGGATCTGTCGGATCGGTTGGATCAGTTGGATCGGTAGGGTCTACAGTATCAGTAGGATCAGGACCTACAGGACTTATTGTAAGTCCATACAAACAATTAATTTTAAATAAATAGGATTGATCATAATCAGAAAATTTTCCATCGCCTAATTGGCTGGAGGCATTTAAGCCAATTGTAACAATCGTGCCGTCCACATGAATAAAATAACTATTATAATAAGTCGCGCGAACAACTTTCCAGCTATTAGGTTTTCCTATTTGTTGAGATAGTCCATAGGCTAATTTTTTATACAACCCATCGCCCCAGGAATAGAGGCTGCCATCATTTTTAATTGCTAATGTATGATATGGGCCTGCTTCTACGGATGCCCAATCAGACGCAGTGCCAATGAGTGTAAGCGTATCTTTATTGATAGCTGTTCCATCGCCAAGCTGACCGTACTGATTATCACCACAAGCCCACAAACTACCGTCTTGTTTAATAGCCATTGTTGTACGTTCACTTACAGAAACTGATTTCCAATCTTTATCTGTTCCTACTTTTTGTGGTTGTGCATTATCACTCACACCAAGGCCATTGCTTAATGCGCCAAATGCATCTCTTCCCCAAAGCCATAATGACCCCTCAGTATCAATTGCTGCTGCCTGATACTGATTTGCTGTTATGTAATCAAATTGATTTCCAGTTAGCATAGGCTGAGGATTACCAGGATTAGCCGCTGTACTCACCCATAAACTACCATCTTGTTTGATAGCGTATATTTTCTCTTGATTTATCGCTACGATTTTCCAATCTGAATCACTACCAATCTGTATCGGAAATTTATCAATTCTCCAACTCCATAATGTTCCATCCGATTGAATGGCTGATGTATAAGCATCAGTCATTGCAAAGCTTTTCCATGTATCCACACCTACTTTTTGAGGCATATATGGATTGCGTATATTCAGATCCAGAGATTTAATTGAGTTTTGATAAGATGTACTTCCCCACTCCCACAAACTTCCGTCTTCCCGTAAAGCCATAACTCTGGACATTTCTGTTTTTATATCTTTCCAGCAAGACTCCGTTTGTACAACAGGACATTTTAAAGGTCGTGGTATTAAAGTAATATCATTATTGTATATACCCTGTCCTAATGCGCCAACCCTATCTTCTCCCCAGCTCCATATACTCCCATCTGTTTTTATTGCAAAAATGTGTGAAGAGGATGCATTAAAAATTAGCGAATCCCAACCTCCACCTAAATCTATCTTACTTGGAGTAAATCTGTCATTCGCTGCAGAGGTTCTAAGAAAAGTAGTTCCCCATGCCCATAGTGTTTTATCTGATTTTTGAACAATATTACCCGAACCTGTTGCAATTATATTTATCCAATCTGATTCGATTCCTACCTGCACTGGATCCCGTTGTGTATACGGTCTTTCCCCATTACCAATCTGGGCATAATCGTTATCTCCCCATGACCACATTGTACCATCCTTCCGCAAAGCCAATGTATGTGAATTGCCCGCAGAAACCTTTTTCCAATTAGAGTCTGTACCAAATTGGGTAGGGACCAGCACATTTACTCTTGGAGGAGTAGTGTAGCCTAATTGTCCATAATAATTATTTCCCCATGACCACAATGTGCCATTTGTTTTCAACGCGAATGCAAATCCTAATCCGCAAGAAGCACTAAGCCAGTCTTTATCTGTACCTATCTGAGCAGGTGTATATCTATCCGTTTGTGTTCCATCGCCCAATTGCCCGGATACATTCCATCCCCATGACCATAAAGAACCATCCTTTTTAATAGCTAATGTATAACTACTGCCATCTGAAAAAATTAATTTCCAATCACGTGTATTACCGATTCTTACAGGTGCATTGCGTTGTGTATCCGTTCCATCACCTAAAGAACCATTGATGTTTCTACCCCAGGCCCATAAAGACCCGTCATTTTTTATCGCAAAAGCATTTGTACCATACGCAAACACTTCTTTCCAGTTTGTCGAAGTTCCTATTTGAATAGGAATGCTTGAACAATATTCTGAACCATCGCCTAAGGTGCCATATTTATTACTACCCCATGTCCATAAGGTTCCATCCTGGTGAATCGCTAAAGAAAATAAATTACCTGCAGACAAAGATTTCCAGCATGACTGGGCAGATGAGGTAAATATAAAACATACAAAAAAAACAATTAAAATCGAATGCTTTTTAGAAAAAACCATAGTGTTATATATATACGATTTCATATTAAAATTATAAGATCATAGATATTGCTAAAGAACTTCCTGACCCTTATTACGCATAGCTATAAACTCTTTGTAGCGGCGGAACATAGCCATTGCCAGGCCTACAATCACCAGCAATGTACCAATCCACAACAGGTTAATACCTGGTTTTTCAATGGCTTTAATGATGATGTAATCTTTCTGACACGTTTGTACAGAGAACTCAAACTCGTGCGTATCCGGTTTAACTTTGTTAAGTGTAATCTTCACACCCAGTTCTTCATTCATTTCCGGTATGGCACCGGAAGCGCTCTGCTGAGATAAGATCACCAGATTAGGGTGCATCGGATACGAAGAACCATCCGGACCAAGCAACAATAGATGTGCGACGATAGAAAAATCATCCGCACCAAGCTTAACACCCGGTACATTGTTGATCACGTCTACATGTTTAAATAGGCACACATAGTCGTTGATGTAAATAGTATCGCCCTGGTGGATGGTATGTGTTTCCGGCTCCGACCAATCGCGATCATCGGGAGCTAAAGGAATTGCAGAAAGGTGCGAATACAAATCCCTGCCCATAAAGTGTTTGATATCCGGCGACACCACATTCCCCATACGTGGATTTTGTTGTATACGCGGA
The DNA here is from genome assembly GCA_021151805.1 of Cytophagaceae bacterium. Lineage (GTDB taxonomy): Bacteria > Bacteroidota > Bacteroidia > Cytophagales > Cytophagaceae > Cytophaga. The sequence continues at coordinate 11,783 of JAGKWN010000094.1, forward strand.
TACAATGTGAATGTATCACCTGATGCTTTTACATAAGCCACTTCGTAGAATGTATTTTCCGGATTAACTTCTAAGGTATCACCCTTTTTAAATACCACTACATCTTTATCTTTTAAATCTTTGCGCAGGATAAGCTTGTATGGATCTTCTGTCGGGAAGGTCCAGTCTTTATTAACATAGCCGCTGTAGCCTTTCACTTCAATGCGCTGGCCTTTATAAATCAGCTGCAGATCTTTCATCTTCTCCGGCGCATTGCGGAACAAGAGTAAATTATCTCTGTTTACTTCGTTTGAAAATTCCTTTGAATACAGCAAGCCTGTGTTATTGAGTGAAACAATTTTAGAATAACCGGAAGAGAATAAAATACCAACCAGCATCATTGCCACACCAATGTGCGCCAGTGCGCCACCGGTCAGGCGGTAATTGTTCTGCACCACCTTTATAAAGATCATGATGTTGCTGAAGATGGAGAACAAACTGGCAGCTATTAATAATATATATGCGGTCTTAACTGCATAATGAATTTCTTCTCCCGGGTTTGCATCAAGTAAGCCAAATACAATAATAATGGACGTAAAACTCAATGCCAATACAATCGGCAGGTATAATGCTTCCCACAATTGCTTTTTATCCATCTTCTTCCACCAGAAGAATTGTCCCATGCCTGAAAGAATAGCGATGAATATGGCAAAGCCCATCTGCCAATAGCTGTAATAAATTTCCGGCTTCGCTGGCGGCGCCATGGATAAGCTTAGGCCCAATCCTTTTGCAATGGAATTATAAACAGGAATAGATGTTGTAGCCAATACCTGGAAAGCAGCAAGGCTTAAGAATGCAACGCCGATAAAAATCCAGAATTCACGTGAGTATACGGAAGGCTCTTCGTTTTCGAATGGAATTTTTTTCCAGGACTTTCCAATCAACATCATTGCCAGGAATGTAAAGGCCAACAGATAGATCAGCAACTGGCCGGATAAACCAAGGTCGGTAAAGGAGTGTACGGATGCATTGCCTAAAATACCACTGCGGGTTAAGAATGTTGCATACAGAATCAGCAGGAATGAAAGCGTAACCATGATCACAGCCATGCGCAAAGCTGTACCGCTGTTCTTATAAGAGATCATCAAGTGTAAAGATGCCACCAGGATCAGCCATGGTACATACACCGCATTTTCAACCGGGTCCCAGTTCCAGTAACCACCGAAGTTTAATGTTTCATACGCCCAGTAAGCACCCATCATAATACCAGTACCTAATATCACGGCAGCAAACAGCGCCCACGGCAGTGCAGGACGAATCCATTCCTTTGTCCAGCCTTTCCACATGCCAGCCATACAGTAGGCGAATGGCACAATGGTAGCAGCAAAACCCAGGAACAACGTAGGCGGGTGAATCACCATCCAGTAATTCTGGAGTAATGGATTCAATCCGTTTCCATCTTCAGCAATAAAATCAGGACGAATGGTATATACAGGCAGATCAGGCAAAGCTTCTTTCATTAAAATGAAAGGAGATGAACCGATCTTTATAGGTAAAGGCCCTTGTGCGAACTCAACATGCGGCAACGCGAAATGCAGATAATGCATCGTAAATTCAGAAACATTCGTCCAGATTGTATTCATATCCGGAATAACCACACCAAGGATCATGGATGTGAGGAATGCCTGCACCAGCATAAACACCGCCATTACCGGGGCTTCCCAGGTATTGTTTACTTTAATGAGTATAGCTCCTAAGATTGCATGCCAGAAAATCCACAACAGGAAACTTCCCTCCTGACCTTCCCAGAAACAGGAGATCATGTAATAAACCGGCAGGTGATTAGACGAATGGCTCCATGCGTAATGGTACTCGTAACGGTGGTTGTAGATAATCGAAAACAAGCTCGCAACTATTCCGAATACCGATAGTGCATGTACACCAAAGGCAATTCTTGAAAAGACCAGCCATGACGAATTCCCTAATTGATTTTCTTTCGAGCTCTGGAAATACCCATAAGCAGAAAGTATTGCGGCAAAGAACGAGATGATAACGAATAGATGGCCGTAGTCGCCAATATGCAAATCCATAATTAAATTTTTACTTCCTTGTCCTCATACTTTGAAGGACATTTCATTAATATTTTGTCGGCAACAAATACGTTTTCCTTTGTATTGGTATGCCCGATGATCACGATCTGTTCAGCCTTTTCAAAATCCTGCGGCTTTGGCTGAAAGTATAATACTCTTTCTGTACGTTGCTTTGTATCTGTTAGTGTAAATTCAAAATAATTCGGGTCAACACCCGGATTATAGATCATTCCCACATACTGACCCTTAGCATCTTTCTGCAGCTTACCAACTACGTGTACCATATCATCATGACCGTCGGCAGCCATCTTTGCTGCCTGCTCAAAATCCACATACTGGCTTGCACTGCTGGTAGTAGAAAAAATCACAGCTACAGCTACAGCAATGACAGTCAATAAAATTATATAACTCAGTTTCATCTGTACCTTATTATTAATCGTTATTTTCTTCTTCCAGCTTGCCAATCTTTTTATCCAGGGAAATCATGTACACCAATAATCCGATAAGAATAATGGCTACTACTGTGATCACTACATAAATTTTTCCATCTGCGCGGAACTTGTCTGCCATTTCAGGCTCGCTGCCTTGTTGTGCCAATGCTGAGATACTTGTAAAGACAAGTAGACTAAGCATCCAATAAATCTTCTGAAGCATATTTTTTAGAGTCAATGATTAAACCATCTTTTTTATCTGCCCACAAGCGTAAGCGTATGCGCAGTGTTGTGATCCAGGTACCTAACAACATAAAACCAACGACAGCTGAATAAAAGATCATATTCATTTCACGGTCGCGGTCGTATGCATTAAAGCCCGGGTTACCACCATTCCCCGGATGCAGAGAATCTGTGAGGCGTGGCATGATGTAGATCAGCGCCATGAATGCAGGAAATGCAAACAGATTGTATACTGCGGAGATACGTCCTTTTTTATCTTCATCTGCAATCGCATCGCGCACGATCATATAAGCTGTATAGATCAGCATGGCAATTGCCGCTGCATTCAGCTTCGGATCTTTTGTCCAGAAGGTACCCCACGTAAACTTCGCCCACATCATACCAGTCAGCAGGCCCAGCACGCCAAACACCATACCGGTACGTGTAAACTCAACAGCAATGCGGTCGTGCTTTAAACTTCCGGTATTGAGATGTGCTACGGAATAGATCGAAGCCACCAACAGGAATAGTGTCATGGAAAACCACATCGGTACGTGAAAGTAAAGATTGCGGATCGTTTCATTCAGGATTGCCAGTCGCGGAACATTACCCAGGAAGCCCATTACTGATGCATAGATCAGTAGTACAAAGGCCAGTAATTTCCACCATGCATAAGGGGAGGAATTTGAACGCATATTTATATTCTATATTGAAATTGCTGGTGCGTATGTGGAACAAACAGCAATTGATTGATCCGGTTCAATTAGTTCTTCCAAAGGTACGGAAATAATAGATAGGAAACCGTGATTGTGATCACATTAACGGCCATCAAAACGATTAAATCCTGATAGGCCACGCTGCGGTCCAATCCGTCAATGGCTCCTTTAGACACTTTGATCAAGACCATTAATACCGGAATTACAACCGGAAAGCTCAATACCGCCATTAAGGTCATACTGTGCTGAGTCTGAGCGGCTATTGCAGCAATAAAGGTAAGTGTTGCCGCCAGGCAACTGGAGCCAATGATACAAATAACAACAAACATGCTCATGTCCTGCACATCGCTTCCCATTACAAAAGAGAAGATTGCCAGGCCCAGTAAAGCCATAAGTGTCAGTAAAACAATATTATAAATAAGCTTTGACAAAACGATTGCACCCGGTGACGCCATAAAATAATAGTACTGCTGGCGATTTGAACGTTCAAGCAGAAAACTTCTTGAAGCAGCATTTACTGAAGCCAGCAGCATAATGATCCAGAACAGCGCGTTCCAGGTCATGGGCGACAGATCTCCGCCTCTTCCAAAAAAAGCAAAATAGCAGATGAAAATAGCACCCGCCAGGTAGATCAGTACCGCATTAAACATATAGCGCAGGCGGAATTCAAGGAGGAATTCCTTTTTGATCAAGGCTGTAGTTTCGCTGAATAAAGACATGCTCAAAATTAGGATAAAAAATTGTCTGTTTGCCCGTGAACGCTTAATTTTTTGATTATTTATGATGAAAATGAGTTTCCTGTTTTAAGAAGCAAAGGAACCAGTCAAAGACCAGCATCAAGACTGGTAGTCTTTTCCATAACGATGCCCAAGAATAATCTGGAAACTAGAAACAGGAAACTAGCAACTCTTCTTCGAATTTTTTATTATTTTTGTAATATCTATGTTAGACAAGATTAAAGAATTAACACAAACAATTGAAGCCTTTTCAATTGAATCCAAAGAACAGCTGGAGCAGTTCCGCCTTGAATATTTAAGTAAGAAAGGTAAGATCACAAGTATGTTTGATGGTTTTGATTTCAAAACCGTTGCACCGGAGGTTAAAAAATCAATGGGGCAGGAAATGAACAAATTAAAAGTTCTGGCCCAGACAAAATTTGAAGAACTACAGGATAAATTAAATGCCGGCGGCAACGATAACAGTGCCTATCAGAAAATAGATATGTCGCTGCCATCCATTCCTAATGAACTGGGCGGCCGCCATCCGATCAACATCGTACGTGAGCAGATCTATAAAGTATTTGAGCGTATGGGTTTCAATTTATCTGACGGACCAGAAATTGAAGACGACTTTCATAATTTTACGGCATTGAACTTTCCGGAAAACCACCCGGCACGTGAGATGCAGGACACGTTTTTTATTGAACGCAATCCGGATATCGTGTTACGTACGCACACTTCCAGTGTGCAGGTACGTGTAATGGAAAACCAGAAGCCTCCTATCCGTACTATTTCTCCGGGCCGTGTATACAGAAACGAAGCGATCTCTGCGCGTGCACACTGCATGTTCCACCAGATCGAAGGCTTGTATGTAGACAAAAATGTGAGCTTTGCGGATCTGAAAAACACTTTATATCATTTCTCCAAAGAGATGTTCGGCAAGGATACACAGATTCGTTTCCGTCCGTCGTTTTTCCCTTTTACAGAACCAAGTGCCGAGATCGATATCTCCTGCTTCATCTGTAATGGCAAGGGCTGCAATATCTGCAAGCAAAGCGGATGGGTAGAGATCGGCGGTGCCGGCATGCTGGATCCGAATGTATTGATCAATGCCAAGATTGACCCGAAAGTGTACAGCGGCTTTGCATTCGGTATGGGTATTGAACGGATTACGATGCTGAAATACCAGATCAAGGATCTGCGCCTGTTTACCGAAAACGATGTGCGTTTCTTAAGACAGTTCAAACACGCAGAATAAATACAAATATATTTTATTGAATTTTAATGAAATGGTCGGTTATTTTT
>JAGKWN010000095.1 GCA_021151805.1 Cytophagaceae bacterium
ATGTAATTTATTCTATTAAGCCGCTAAGCACACAAATAAATTTCAACGCTTTTATAAATGGTCTTGCCTGCCGGGTAAGTTTTTCAGCATATTCAACCATTTTTTAATTTGGCCGCAAACACAGGAATTGCCTGAAGATTTTTTAACTTATATAGAGGACTATCTATTTTCAATCAAAATCCAGCTTTTTATAATGCATATACTGATTCACAGAAAGTATGGCCTAAAACTATTGCTTCTGTTAATACTTTCCTTCACCGGACATACACATACCTTGGCACAGGATAAAATCAAACGGGATTCAATTACCCGTATATTAAAAAGTCAACCTTCCTTTTCAGTGTATAAAGACAATTATTTAATCACAGGAACAACGCTGGATGAAAAACCTTCAAACACGAACTCAGACATTAAAATGCAGATCAGTGTCAAGCAAAGGATGAGTAATTCTGTTATGCCATTTAAAAGTTATCTCTATTTGACTTATACTCAAAAATCTTTCTGGAAGGTTTATCAGCATTCAAGCCCGTTTGCAGAAACTATTTTTAATCCGGGTATTGGGCTGGGTAAATTCATCTTTAAAGATGGGCAGCAAATTGGTGTTGGCACGCTGCAACTCGAACATGAATCCAATGGTACCGACAGCATTTTTTCCAGAAGCTGGAACTCTGTTTCTGTTAGCTACCTGGCATTGATTTCTGAAAAAATTTCCCTGATCGGAAAATGCTGGATTCCTTTTTCTCTATATGATAACAAAGATCTGATAGATTATATTGGCTACGGAGAATTAACACTCGACTGGGAAATTGTAAAAAACAAATTTGAAATAAGCACCCTGATCCGCAAGGGAGCGCAGCTGGACTGGAAAGGAAGCATTCAAACGAATATCTATTACAATCCACTGAAGAATTCAAACCAATATCTGTATCTGCAATTATTCAATGGCTATGCAGAGAATCTGATCAATTACAATAAGCTTACCAATATGATCCGTATCGGAATCTGTATTCGTCCGAACAACAGAATATTCAAGCATTAAAAAATCAAGATGAAATATACAGCAACAAAAAAGTCCCGCTTGAACGAGACTTTTTAATTATTTCTTCAACCAGGCGTCAATGCGTGCTTCGGCTTCAATGATCTTTTCTATCGGCACACAAAGGGACGCTCTTAAATATCCCTCTCCTTTCTCGCCAAAGATTGCTCCCGGCGTAAAGAACACATAGGCTTCATTTAACAAGCGGTCTATGAAAGCTGGTATATCACCAATAGCGACAGCATCTTTAGGTTTGCACCATACAAATAAACCTACCTGCTTGCGACTGTATTCAAAGCCAAGCTTATCAAGTATACCGAATATTTTTTCTCTGCGGTCTGCATATACCTTATTGCGTTCTGCATGCCATTCAGCCGTATTTTTGAACGCTTCGATCGCAGCTTTCTGCAAGCCCAGGTACATACCTGAATCAATATTACTTTTAACTGTTAACGCCGGATTCAGATAGATTGGTGAACCCACCATCATGCCTACTCTCCAGCCCGCCATGTTATGCGACTTACTCAATGAATTGAATTCAACAGCAACATCTTTTGCTCCGGGAATACTTAAGATACTGAACGGTTGTTTCTGATTTAAAACCAGGCTATATGGATTATCAAAACACAACAATATTTTATACTCTTTTGCAAATGCAACGATCTTTTCAATCTGCTCTCTATCGGCCTCCGCTCCGGTTGGCATGTGCGGATAATTCAGCCACATCATTTTAACCTTAGAGAGATCGAGTTTTTTCAATTCTTCAACATCCGGATGCCAGTTGCTTTTTTCGCTTAACGCATATTTACGCACCTGTCCGCCGATCAAGGTAGTTAAAGAAGTATAGGTAGGATAACCCGGATCCGGCACCAACACTTCATCTCCCGGATTTAAGAATGCCAGCGATACGTGCAGAATCCCTTCTTTAGAACCCATCAGCGGAAGTATTTCCGTATTTGGATCGAGATCAACGCCATACGTGCTTTTATAAAAAGAAGAGATACTATCTCTCAATTCAGGAATACCTCTGTAAGGCTGATACCCATGCGCATTCGGCAGCTTGGATGTTTGTACCAATGCATTTACAGTAGCTTCAGACGGCGCCAGATCAGGACTACCGATACCAAAGCTGATCACATTTTTGCCTTCTTTATTTAATTTTGCAATCTCTTCCAGCTTACGGACAAAGTAGTATTCTTTAACCGTATTAAGCCTGTTTGCTGCGGGAATAATCATTAACCAATTCTCCTTTTTTATATTCTCCTAAAATCTTTAAATCTTCTACAATGGAGTTGATTGCAATGCTTTTTTTGAATTTAGCATAATCAGTCCATTCACAATCAACATGAAAACGATATTCGTTTGCTGTACCAAAGACCGGCAACGACTGAATCTTTGATAAGTTGATCTCATTATCAACGATGATCTGTAACACCTTGGCCAACGCACCAACCTGATCCGGCAAGCGGAAGCTGATAGTGGCCTTATCTGGCACATCGTTTTTAAACTTATTTCCTTTTGACAGAACAAAGAAACGTGTAAAATTGTTTTTATACGTTTCAATACTTTCCTGTTCAAGTAATTTTAATCCATACAGTTCACATGCATATTTACTGGCAATGGCTGCAATATCTGTACTGTTATGCTCTTTGATATATTTTGCACTATCCGCCGTATCATGATATTCCCTGCGTTCCATCATGGGTCTGTTCAGCAGATATTCCTCGCACTGGTTCAATGCCATGTAGTGTGACATTACCCAACGTATATTATCTTCTTTTGTTTCAGGAATACACATGATATACTGCTTGATCTGCAGGTACACCTCACCAATGATCTTGAAACCATACTCTTCGATCAGTGCATAATTAGGAAGGATAGACGCTGCGATGGAATTATCGACAGCCATGACAGCATAATCAACTGCACCTGTATTCAGCTGATTGCATAGCTGTCTGAAGGTTGAACATTCTTCAATGTCAATCTCTTCTCCAAAATAATAACGTGCTGTAATATCGTGAAAGGACGCACGCCCGCCCTGGATGGCTATCTTTAATCTGTTTTCTGATTTACTCATACATGCTCTTTCTTCAAGAGTCGTAATTTTTTACATTACTTGTCTGATCTCATTTTTTACGAATTGCAAAGCCTCAGCCGTAGGTTCTGTCGGCAGTTGCATCAATACCTCTACAATTATTTTTGCCAGGTCAATAGCCTTGGCATCTGAGGGTACAATCTGTGCAGAGTTGTTGATCACTGAAACAATATTCTCCATCGCGTCTTTCACATGCTTCCACGCTTCATCACTCATGTAAACCTGCTGAGACATATTATGCGCAAACTCTTCGCGGATATTGAACAGCATCTGCTGCTTCAGTTGTCCGGCAGTCATACCCGGCTCATTACAACTCAGGATCAGGTTGTGCGGAGCAATACGTTCCAGAAACAAACAAACACGTTCGTATGCCTGAAAACGGATCGGTAAAACCAATTCAGTATTTTTAACTTTTATATCAATATTTTTACTCTGTACCTCAAGCGCTCTCTTCTCAAATTCTTTTTGAAGAAAAATCTTAACGATCAGGAACATACCATACACTACCAATGCAGCCGGCAGAACAATTTTTATAAATTCGGATAAGAATTCTAACATAACAGTATTTTTAATCTTCAAAAATATACAATTTTGAGGGATAATAACAACGTTTAGGTGCTTCCTTTGCACCTGCACCCATAAACAGAATCTGTGTCAGCATTCCACCAACATATTTTACCGCTTACCATTACGCAACTTGCTCTGAATCAGATTGCGCATATTAAGGCAACCAAAAACATTCCTGAAGGCTACGGATTGAGGATTGGCGTGCGCGGCAGCGGTTGCTCGGGTACCAGTTTCGTGCTGGGTTTTGACCAGAAAAAAGAAGGTGATAATGAATACCTGGTTGAAGGACTTCCTGTATACATTGAGAAGAAACATATTTTATATGTTGCCGGTATTGAGCTGGATCATGAAGATTCAGAAGAAGTCTCAGGCTTTGTCTTTAATACGGGCGCGTCTTCTTAAGTTCAATTTTTGATTTCAGGCACTCACCTCCTACCGGCGGATGCATTTTGGAAATAATTACGTGGGCCACTTCTACAAGGGGCTGTGTACGAAAGATTGCTTCAGTAATATTTTCCGCCAGCGTTTCAATCAAATATTTTGGCGTCTTCATAATTTCAGCGACCGTTGCATACACCCGTTCGTAATCAATGGTGTTTGCCAGTTCATCCTGAAAACCTTTCGCAGGCAACTGCATGGTTAAGTGTACATCAACCATAAAAATAGAACCTACTAATTTTTCCTGCGGATGAACTCCATGAAACGCATGAAATTTAAGTCCTTCCAGAGATATGACTGCGCTCATGAATTAAATCGTATCAAAGAATGAACCTGAATTATCTTTGTCTTTTTTAGTTTCAGGCAATGGTTTCTTTTCCTCCTCCTTCTTTACATCCGCATCAAACAAGGAGTTTTGCGCTACAGGTTCTTTTTTCTCTGCCGGTTTTGGCTGCGGCTCGTATGCCGGCGGAATAGTATGTGTCGGAAATAAGGTTGCTTCTACCTGCTTTGGCGCATCCGGATCAATAACCGGAGTTATAGGTTTAATGGTGGTTTTCAGTTCATGTGCGGTAAAATCTTTTTTCACATCTGTACTGATCGATTTGGCAGCTTCCAACACATTTTGAATACGTTCTTCGATTGCTTCTCTGCCGGTTTTATTCTTCTCGCGCTGTACACGATCCAGCAGACTTTCACCCAATGCCTGAATTTCGCGTATGGCGTTTTCTTTCTTGAATTCAATCTCTTTATATTCCTTCTGCAGCAATACAACATCATCTTCCAGACTTCCAACTAACGTCTTTGCTTCATGTTCGGCTTCTTCAACCATTTTGCGTGCGCGCGTTCTTGCTTCGCTCATAATGGCTTCGGCATTCATCTGTGCTTCGCGCATGTGCAGATCTGATTGACGCTGCGCATGATCGATCAGATTCGCCCCTGTATCTTCAGCATTTTTAATCGTTTTGAAAAGAGAACTTTCAACTTCGCGTAAGCGGTTTACTTCGCGCTCCGCCAACTCAAGTCGCTTTTTAACTTCTCTGTTTTCATCCAGTAATTTTTCCCATTCTTGAGAAAGTGATTTCAAAAAAGCATCTACTTCTTCTTTGTCGTAACCTCTGAATACTTTATTGAAATCTTTTTGTCTTATTTCAATTGGGGTAACTTTCATGATCTATTTGTTAATGCGTTTTCCTTATCTATTCGTGACCTTTTGCAAAGGGCATCTCCAGGTTCCAGATGGAAATGGTTCGGTCGTCACTCACCGAAACAATGTTGTTATTAAAATCGGACCACCATAGTTTATTCACCGAAGTGCCGTGCCCGGCGTGCCGCGATTTATCTATTACTTTCAACAATTTAAATTCTGCAGCGTTCCAGACTTTTATGGATTTATCCATACTGGCTGTTACAAAATATTTACCCGACTTACTGAATGCAATGTGGTTGATGGCATACATATGCGCCGGAATCGAATGCATGGGCGTATAGGTAAGCATGTCCCACACTTTCAGTTGCGCATCTCTGCCTGCGCTTAGCAGCAGATCTCCATCGGGAGAATAAGCCAGAGAAAACACAGAGTTTGTATGCCCCTTTAATGTATGTAATATTCGTAAGCTTGGAATGTCTATGACACGGATCAGGTGATCGCTGCTGCCGATCGCCAGTTGCTTTTTATTGGGATGTACAGCGATTACGCGAATACTCGCTTCTGAGATTTTTAATTTTGCAATCACACTAAGGTCCTTTGCATCCAGTACAATCAGGCAGCCGTCGCCGGTTGCAACAAGCACCCAGTCAAGAATTTTCTTAATGTCGAAAATCGCATCCTTAGTAATTTTGGCGTTGATCTTTTCTGTGTTTGAAATAGTATCAATCACATGCACACCTTCAAAATTCTGGCCAATCAGCAATTCATTGGCATCCTGGTCATAATGCAGCGCATACACTGAATTCGGGAGTGTAGCAATGAGTTTCCCTTCATCCGGTTTTTGCATATCCCAGGCCACGACCAGACCGTCTGCACCGGAGGTATAAAATGCAGAATCAGTAACACCATGTTCGAGTGCATAAATGGAATCTTTATGCCCTTTATACGTGCCGATTTTATGTACGTGAAGTCCTTGCATATATACTTGAAACGATCAGAAGCTGGTGCGAATCTGCATGAAATATGTCGACGCGCCAGACTAGACAATCATGCTATAAATTTACCAATTATTAAGGTATTATCCTCTGTATTAGCCTGAATGTGCATAAATGGTATTGAATCTGTTACGCCGGAATACGGTTACAGAATCAATCCAGGCTTGTTCCCAGGCGAATATTTACGCCTGCTGTATGATTTCTACCAACAAATTCTGAAAAAAGCCGTACTTTGTTTTACCATTTATAGTTGAAATGCCATTAATCAACATTCATAACCTGAACGAGTCCAGAGCATGGGGACTTTGGAATATTCAAGAGGAACTTTCAGCGCTTGAAAAAACATACGTTTTTGCTTCTCATGAAAAGGAATACCTGGCAAGTATTTCGCATCCGCATAAAAAACAGGAATGGCTCGCCAGCCGGCTTACCGTAGGTCTGGTTTGTGAACATTTACAACTGCCTTATGCCGGCACTCAGAAAATGCCCGACAAACGTCCTTACCTATGCGAGCAGAACGGTCATGTTTCCATCAGTCACTCGCATGCGTATGCTGCGGCAATTATCGATAAAAATAAACCTGTCGGAATTGATATTGAACGCATAGACACCAAAATTCTGGCCATACGGAAAAAATTTCTGTTTGAAGAAGAGTTTTCAGAAGATGTACGCCATATGACTCAATACTGGTGTATTAAAGAAACCGGCTATAAATTAGCGGGGGAAAAAGGACTTTCTTTAAAGGATGATATTATCGTTGATCCGTTTAGCAGCGGATTAGCCAGCGGCAGCACCAACATACATATCGGAGATTTATCTTATAAAATTGAGTTTTTTGAGCACGATAATTACATTCTTGCTTTTAACACCAATTAGAAATTTCTACCTTAAATGCCTTATTTTAAACCTTCGTCGGTTAAAAAACGTTAGATATTCAAAAATTTTCATACATGAAAAAAATTATTCCCGTCATACTTTTTTTGTTGACATATTATGTTTCTGTTGCCCAACCCTTAAGCGGCTACAGATTGGGGGATGAAATCAACAATTTCACCTTACTGAATGTCACCAACCAAACACCTATTTCCCTGAATGATTATATGGATAAAAAGGTTGTTGTGATCATTTTTACTAATAACAACTGCCCGTATGCGAAACTATACGAGCAGCGCATTGCTACGCTGGCACGCAGATACAATACCAGTGGTGTAACATTCTTACTGGTAAATCCTTCAGTAAGCAAAAGTGATAAATTTGAAACCATCGAGGCGATGAGAAAGAAGATTCAGAATGATCAGTCTTTATATCCATACCTGGCAGATACCACCCAGTCGCTTGCGATCAGCTTTGGTGTTACCCGCCTGCCGGATGCATTTGTTTTGAAAAAAATGGAAAATTCGTTCCGCCTGGTCTATAAAGGTTCTATTGACGATAACCCGCAAAGCGCAGAGAACATTACGAACAATTATTTAGATGACGCCATCTCGGCAATGATCAACAATAAAACAATCAAGATCGCAGAAACCAGGCCGGTAGGTTGTTTGCTGAAACAGTATTAAGCAGAATGCTTAAGGCCTAATGCTTAAAGCTGAAGGCTGGTTTAAAAATTAGAAAGCCCATGATTTACATCATGGGCTTTCTAATTTTTAAACTACTTGAAATTCTTGCAATAGCATTTATTTGTTTTGCCCGGATTTAAACCCAGGGTTAGACAAATTAACACTATTGCACCGGTACGAATTCAATCGAAATTGAATTCACACAGTGGCGGGTATTTTTTGCAGTCATTCTTTCGCCTTCAAATACATGACCTAAATGCGCCTTGCAATTGGTACAGATGATCTCTACCCTTCTGCCGTCGGCATCGGGTACACGGGTTACAGCTCCGGGAATTTCATCGTCGAAACTTGGCCAGCCGCAATGCGAATCGAATTTATCTTTTGAACGGTAAAGCGGTGCATTACAGCGCTTGCAGATATACGTACCCGGTTCTTTGTGATTGTAATATTTACCTGTAAAAGGTCTTTCAGTGCCTTTATCGATAATCACCCACTTCTCCTCGGGGGTTAAGGGATTGTATTTACTTGAATCGCTCATTGGTATAACGGGAAGATTAAACGTTGATTTGCTGGTATCGGTGCTTTGTTTTTGTGGTGCGGCCTGCTGCTGGGAACAAGCGGTAAAGCTTAAAGCCAGACTGCCGGCCAGAATCCATAAAGTTATGTGCTGTTTCATAGCAGATATTGGTTGTATGTGATGAACAATCTTTTTTATCTTTTAATTCAGATTGATATACGTAACCAATAATCAAACCAGTTTTTATACTGGCTATGCTGGCTTATGCTGGCGTAAGGTTTTCCTTGTGCCTGATTGTACTCGGGGCACAAGGAAAACCTTGCGCCAGCGAGTAATCAAGAATCAATATTTTTCTCCTGTCAGGAAATGAAGCATTTTCTTAACATCATCCACACGTTCCATTTCTGAAAGCTTTTCAAAAGAAATAATCAGGTTTCGCAATACACGCGCAACAATATCAATATTGGAACAAGGTTGATAGAACACATCAATTGGCGCCAGGTTTAACTGGTGCAGGTAATTATCGATATCTTCTTTCGTAAAGATTAAACCTTTATTGAAAGCATTTATATAGAACTGGGAATTTTCGTTCTTGTAAGTAAGAATAAATAAGCTCGGCAGGTTCACCCCGTAAATAGGCAGTTTCAGCTTCTGTGCAACCATCATGTAAATTGCGCATAGTGAAAGTGGATTTCCTTTTTTACTTTCAAGCACCTGGCTGATCATAGAGTTTGCCGGCGAATGAAAATTCTTCGTATTCGAACTGAACTTTAATTTATTGAACAATACATTATTCAGCACCTTCACCTGTTCCATCGGCAGCATATCTGGTTTCATGTCCAGCCATGCTTCATAATAGATCTGTTCCATGGCGCTTTTAATGGTCGCGAATTCCAGATCGGGATATTGATATGTACACACCAGCCACAAACCTTCCATCAGGTCTGCTCCGCCTGTTTTCTTCCACTGCGCGAAACGATCTTCCAGCAATACAAACTGCAGCAGGTGCACAATGTCTTCAATCCGTTTCTGAACAACCGGATTAAAGTTCTGCTCCCATTCTTTTTCAAGGAAAGGAATCATAGATCCTCCCTGTGCCATAAGTTCCTTCTCCACCTGCGAGATCACTTCCACATCGTCGTCGTCGAGCAAAGAGATCAGTGCTTTTATTTTCGCTTCATCCATATTCAAATATATTGATCAGGTTTGTATTACGCCAACATTAAACCGTTTCATTTTCGCATTGTTGTTTGCCGCTTCAATACCCATTGATACATAAGACCTTGTTTCCAGCGGGTCGATCACTGCATCGATCCACAAGCGTGCCGCCGCATAATACGGAGAAAGTTCTTCGTTGTATTTATCTGTAATTTCTTTCAGCAATTCAGCTTCGGCTTCCGGAGTAATTTCCTGACCTTTTGCTTTCAGTGAAGACACTTTGATCTGCAGCAAGGTCTTTGCTGCTGACGCGCCGCTCATCACACCAATCTGCGCACCCGGCCAGGCCACAATCAGCCGCGGATCATAAGCCTTACCGCACATGGCATAATTACCGGCACCATACGAATTACCTACAATAACCGTAAACTTCGGAACAACGGAGTTGGCCATGGCATTCACCATCTTCGCACCGTCTTTAATGATACCCCCTTGCTCGGAGCGGCTGCCAACCATAAAACCTGTCACGTCCTGAAGAAATAACAACGGTACTTTGCGCTGGTTGCAGTTCATGATAAAGCGTGCGGCTTTATCGGCTGAGTCGGAATAGATCACGCCGCCCATCTGCATTTCGTTCTTTTTTGTTTTAACAATCTTGCGCTGGTTCGCTACAATACCTACGGACCAGCCATCGATACGTGCGTACCCGCAGATGATCGTTTGTCCGTATAATTCTTTATACGGTTCAAAAGCTGAATCATCCACCAATCGCTTGATGATATCCATCATATCATAAGGCTTGCTGCGGTCTGTCGGCAGCAGGCCGTAAATTTCCTCTTCGTTCAGTTTAGGCTTTGCCGGGGCAATGCGGTCAAAACCTGCTTTCTCTTCATGGCCGGTATGATTGAACACCGCACGAATGCGTGTAATGCATTCAGCATCGTCTTTACATTTATGATCAATCACGCCGGAGATCTCTGTCTGTGTGGTCGCACCGCCAAGCGTTTCGTTGTCGACCGTTTCACCGATCGCAGCTTTCACCAGGTATGAACCGGCAAGGAATATAGAACCTGTACCTTCTACGATAAAGGCTTCATCTGACATGATCGGTAAGTACGCACCTCCTGCTACACAGCTGCCCATCACGGCTGCAATCTGCAGGATTCCTTCGGATGACATCCAGGCGTTGTTGCGGAAGATCCTGCCGAAGTGTTCTTTATCGGCGAATACCTCGTTCTGCATCGGCAGGAAAACACCGGCACTATCAACGAGATACACAATCGGAATCCGGTTCTCCATTGCGATCTCCTGCGCACGTAGATTTTTCTTTGCTGTCATCGGAAACCAGGCACCGGCTTTTACGGTTGCATCATTGGCCACAACAATACAAATGCGGCCTTCTACATAACCCATCTGCACCACTACACCCGCCGACGGACAACCGCCGACTTCCGTGTACATGTCTTCCGCAGCCAGCGCACCAATCTCAATCACCGCCTTACCCGGATCAAATAGTTTTGTAATGCGCTCGCGCGCCGTCCATTTGCCTTTTTCCTTTTCAGCCTGCATACGCTTCTCGCCGCCCCCTTGTGCAACCTTCTTCAGCCGCTGCTTCAGATTATAGCAAAGCGTTTTTAACGCATCTTCATTTTTATTGAATTCAATGTCCATGAATAAAAAGTTTTACGGTTTATGTTTTAAGTAATACGTTTTTTTTAACAAAACCTCATAGGTTTTCTTTGATCAAAAGTTGTTGTAATAAGCTCTTCGGAATTTGCAATTCCGAAGCCAAATAAAGAGGATTTGCAATCCGTTTTCTCGCTGGTACTCCCTGGCGCAAGTCTTAGCGCAGCGGGACTTGTGCCTTTTATTTTGCAGTCTTCGACTGCTACAAAGTCATAAATAAGCTTTCCGCTGGCGCAAGGTTTTCCTTGTGCCTTTTTATTTCAATAAAACCTTATAGGTTTTGTTTGATTACGATTTGCTGTATCCGATAAAGATTAGTTCTATCAAATATTCGTCCTTGCCATTTTCAAAACCTATAAGGTTTAAGAGCGATCGATCTGCATCCAACCCTCCAAGGGTCTCAGCTGGCGCAAGCATTCGCTTGTGGCTGTTTTTTCGAAAACACCCATTCAATTATACATCATCATACCAATAAAAGTAATGATTGATGCGGCAAGCCCTGTCAGCAATATAATTTCAACAACTTTATAACGCTTGCTGTTTCCTTCTGTTTTTTTCCCCTTGTACCACAATACCAAACCCAGGATTCCAAACGGATAAGCTACAATAAGATTTACCAGATATGCCCAGAGCCAGCCTGTCAGCAGAAACCAGATAGCGCAGGCCAATGCTCCATAAAAGTATAGATTTGATTTAGCGGTATTGGTATTATTCATTTCACATGCAGTTAACGAGTAGTACGATTTAAGTTTTTAAGAAATCATTTTGCAACAAAACCTTATAGGTTTTCTTTGTTCAAGTTCTGTTGTATTAGATACAAATTAAGCGCTGATTAATTGTATGTATGATTTACAAAACCTATAAGGTTTCTGCATGATCAATCTGCATCCAATCCTACAAAGGTTTTAATTTACATTACGGAAAAACAAAAGCCCCGGATATATATCGGGGGCTTTTATTTCCCGGCGCGAGGCACCGGTTTTTCTTTACTCTTGGGGCGATGCCCCAAGCTAGTATATCAAAGGCTTTAGCCTTATCCTCTCTTATCTTTACACTGTTGTGTTCTTCGTACCCTGTACTTAGTACTCGTACTTTGTACTTCTATAGTCTGGTAACTAGAAACTAGTACCTAGCAACTACTTCACCTTCTTCTCTTTCTTACCGAACGGCGCGAAGAAATGATTCGGGTTTTTATTCAGGTTCAGCAATAACGCATCAAGGTCGGTAAGTGTTTTATTCAGGTTGTCGTACGCTGCTTTGTCGTTTACCAACGCCCCCAGTGTACCTTCACCTTTGCTGATCTTGGTGGCAGACTTATTCAGCTCAACCAACAGCAGATTGGCATTGGCCACTGTCTGCTTCAGTTCCATATCGTTTAGTGAATCTGCCAGCGCGCTGAATTTAGCAATCACCGGAGTCAGTTTTTTTTCTGTTTCAACCAGGTTTGCTGTCAGTGTATTTAAGTTGGTAAACGTACCATCCAGCTTGCTTTGTCCGGATTGCATGGTTGTTTTTAACACAGAAGTAATTGCTTCCAGATTTGCCAGTGTGCCGTATAATTTTGAACGCATGTCTGCATCCAGCATATTACTAACGTGTACCAACGTTGTATCCAGGTGATCGATTACCGGATACGCCTTGCCTTCCAGCATGTCTGTAAGACTCATTTGAAAACCGCCGTTGATGGTAGCACCATCTTCATACAGTTTAGTATTTTTGCTCATTTTCAAAACAATACTCATGCTACCCAAAAGATCTTTTGCTATTTCCGCATAGGTACCGTCGCCAACCAGAATATCATCGTTCACTTCAATGGAAACCAGAATGCTGTTGTTATCCTGCTGGTTCAGGGTAAGTGTTTTTACTTTTCCTACCTGAAAGCCATTGATCAATACCGGATTTGATGGAGCCAGTCCGTCTACCTTACTGTATTTTATATAAAAGGTATTGGTATGTGAAAATACATCCGATCCTTTTAAAAAGTTAAATCCCAAATACAAAATAACACCTGCAACAAGTGTCATCAACCCTACTTTAAATTCTTTTGAAAACTTCACTCGATCTATACTGTTGGTAAAACTAATTTTCTATCTGTGTTTTGTATTCCTTAATAGCTCTGTAAATACCGGAAGCTAAATACACCTGGTTCGTTTTATTTGTCAGGTATTTTTCTTCCGCCGCGTTGGTCAGGTAACCCAGTTCAACCAGGGCACTTGGCATGGCAGTTTTCCATAAAACCAGGAAACCGGCTTGTTTTACACCGCGACTGGTACGGCCCAGGCGTTTTGCAAATTGGTTTTCGATTTTGGAAGCAACCAGAATACTGTTTTCAATATACGCATTTTGATAAAGCGAAAAAAGAATATGTGCCTGCGGTGATTTCGGATCAAAACCGTCGTAATTCTTTTTGTAATCGGTTTCTTTCAGAACTACTTCATTTTCACGCTTGGCCACAGCTAAATTATCTTCGGAGGAATGCAAACCCATGACATAGGTTTCGGTGCCGTAAGCTGCTGAAGGGCCTGAGTTACAATGTATAGAAATAAACAGATCGGCATTGTTGCGGTTGGCAATATCGGCACGGTCGTGCAGTTCAATAAAATTATCGCTCATGCGAGTGTAATAGACCTTCGTATCAGGCATATTTTCTTTAATGATGCGACCCAACTCCAGGGCAACGGCAAGAGTCACTTTCGCTTCTACGCCGGTTGTGCCATGACAGCCGGGATCCTTACCGCCATGTCCGGCGTCGATAACTATGGTACGAACTTTGTAAGAGTGCTGACCTAATGGCGAAAAAGAGGTCAATGACAGGGTTATGAATAAAAAAAGTATATAAAGATTTTTTTTCACCTTGTACTCATTTATGAAGTTAATACAATAACTTTACCCAAAGTTGTGAATTTTAATTTAATTCTGAAATATAAACACGGTATATTCCGCATAATTTCGTTGATTTTCTGCATTTTACTTGCAGAATCAATCAATGCGCAATCCCCTATCTCAGATTCTCTGAGCCTGAATTTCAAAAAGAACATTCTTGGTGACAGCACCGATCAGAAAACCGCACACGCCCAATCCCTCGATACTTTAAAAAGTAAAACCGCCGATTCGATCGATGCTAAAAAAAGCGATATCGAAACACGGATTCTGTACAGCTGCCGTGATTCCATCCGCATGAATGTAGCCGAGCAGAAAGTGTATTTATACGGCGATGCCAAAGTGACCTACGGCAGCCGGATTTTAACGGCTGAATACATGGAGATCAACTGGGCGCTGAATGAAGTAACTGCTTACGGACTCGTTGACACCACCGGTAAAACCATCGGCCGGCCGGTGTTCAGGGAAGGCGCCGACATGTATACCGCCGAAGTGATCCGCTACAACATGAAGAGCGGCAAAGGGATCATCAAAGGAATTGTAACCAAGCAAGGCGACGGCTATATCCAGGGCGGACCGGTAAAGAAAACACCCGAAGCCATTTATGTGAACAATGCCTTTTACACCACCTGCAACCTGCCGCACCCGCACTTCTCCATCAATGCCTCGAAGCTGAAAGTCATTCCAGGCGACAAAGTGGTGACCGGGCCGTTCCACATGCAGATCATGGGCATCCATACACCCCTGGGTTTGCCGCTGGGCTTCTTCCCGGTGACCAAACGTTCCAAGTCGGGCATCATATTCCCTACCATTGGTGAGCAGCGCAGCAGAGGTTTCTTCATCAGCAATGGTGGGTATTACTGGGCCGTGAATGATTATGTAGGCGTTAAAATGCTGGGCGACATTTACGCCAACCAGAGTTACAGGCTATCTACCACCGCGAATTATATTAAGCGGTACCGTTATACCGGTATGATGAGCGGGAACTACAGCTCAACAAAAGAGAATTTCGATGATGCTACGCCTTTCATCAAAACGATGAACTTTACCTGGACACACAGGCAAATCTCACAAAGGCCTTCACAATTCTCTGCCAACGTAAATATTTCCTCCAGTAAATATTACCA
This sequence comes from Cytophagaceae bacterium, assembly GCA_021151805.1. Lineage (GTDB taxonomy): Bacteria > Bacteroidota > Bacteroidia > Cytophagales > Cytophagaceae > Cytophaga. The sequence goes on from JAGKWN010000095.1 coordinate 15,209, forward strand.
GACAACCAGCTATAACCCGACAAACTTAATGACCAGCAGCTTTAACTCTACGGTAAGCTGGAGTAAAGTCTTTCGCAACAGTCCCTTTAGTTTAACCATTACTGCCAGACAAAGCCAGAACGTACAGACCAAGCAGATGGATGTAACCGCGCCGGATGCCAGCTTAAACATGAACCGCGTGTATGTATTCAAGAAAAAAGGCAGCGATGGAAATAAATGGTACGAAAAAATCAACGTAAGTTATGCCGGCCAGGGACAGTATAAATTTACCAACGTTGTACAATCAGCGCCGGGCGAAGCTGATACCTTAAAAAAGATTGAAGACATTTTAAGCAAGGGTCAGTGGAACGTAACCAATACTATTCCTATTTCAACTACCTTTAAGCTGTTCAAATATTTCAACCTCAATCCACAGCTGGCCGGCCAGGTGTATTTTTATGACCGTACCATTGATCAGTATTATGATGAAACAACTAAAAAAGTTAAAGCAGATACTACCAAAGGTTTTGCTGCGGCCTATGCCTATAACTTCAATACCAGCTTAAGTACGCGTGTGTATGGTACGTATCGTTTAAAAAGCAAGATCATGCCAGCGATCCGGCATACGCTGATTCCAACGGCTACGTATAGCTACCGACCGGATTTCTCTGAAGAGAGTTATGGCTTTTATAATCATTACGAGGATTCGGCTCACCATGAGCACAGGACTTCTAAATTTTTAGGCCCGGCACCTGGCGGCGGTGGCGTGCAAAACATGCTAAGCTTTAACCTGACCAATACCATTGAAGGTAAAGTACGTAACCGTAAAGACACTACCGGCACCAATGCGCTGAAGATTGTAAAACTGATTGAAACATTTGCCATTTCCGGAGGCTATAACTTTACTGCTGATTCCTGCCAGTGGTCGCCATTGAATGTAAACGCTGCTACACGTTTGTTCAATAAGCTGTCCATTGCCTTCAACAGTACATTCGATCCGTATAAATATGTTTCGGTTTACAACACAACTACCGGCCAGGTAACGGGTTATATGAAAACACAGGACGAGAACCCGGATTTTCTGACCATGCGTAGATACAACCTGGCATTAAATACAAGCCTCAATCCCAAAGCGAAAGGCAAAGGCATCAATGCTCAGCCTGCTACAGGGGCAAACAGCGGCTACATCCCGGGCATCTCTCCTGCCTTCGGTTCACAGTATGTTGACTTTGCTATCCCATGGAATCTAACCTTAAGTTATGTACTCTCTTATAACAAGGATATTGTTATTAACCCATTTAACAACTCATTAGGTTTTTCCGGAGACGTGAAACTTTCCGACAATTGGAAAATTGCTTTCAACTCGGGTTATGATTTCAAACTACAGGGTCTATCACAAGCTACTTCTATTCAACTCTACCGAGACCTGCATTGCTGGCAGATGAGTATGAGCATACTGCCTTTCGGTACGCGTCAATCATTTATGTTCACCATCCAGGCAAAATCATCTTTATTAAGAGACCTGAAAATCACCAAACAGAATCCAAATTACTATGGGTATTGATCGGTAGTTTGATCTTTTAAAGTTATAACAGTCTAATTT
>JAGKWN010000205.1 GCA_021151805.1 Cytophagaceae bacterium
TTCTATAAGGGATTATGTTTTATATGATATATTTTTGTCTGGTAACTAATATCTAGTACCTAGAAACTAATTTCCTGCGAGGATCTTCAAAGCCAACGCCAGAAGCTTCTTTTTTGTTTCTGTTTGGAAGCGTAGTACATGGAGATCATACTCCTCATCTTTTGTGGTAGGTTTATCCAGCGATTCTACTTCATCGTGATACACATTGATCAGATACGTAGCCCACACATTAAAATCTTCTACGGAGTTGATATTGGGAAACCGGTCTTTGTCTTCAAAAATATATTGGATGTGCCCGTTTTCATACATGGAGAAAAAAGGACCCGCAAGTACATCATTGATCAGATCCAGGCTTTTCCATAATTCAGCATATCTGTCTACTTTCAATGCGGGCCTGTGAAACGCATCCCAAAACAATTTTCTATATTCTTCTAAATCAGCAGAAGTATTCATTCATCCGGAAGTTTAATAAGAAGCAAGTTAAACTTTTATGGAAACATTTACTTGTCGGAAATATCTTTTTATCCTGATTTCTTAAATCAACAAACTTAATGTTTAAAACATAATACTTTTTTTATATTTACGCATCAGGATATTGTATGAAAAGAATATTAATTACAGGCGGAGCAGGTTTTATCGGTTCGAATCTAACAGAAGCATTGTTGCAGAGACCGGATGTTGAATTGGTCCGTGTACTGGATAATTTTGCTACCGGGTATCAGCATAACATTGATGAATTTTTAACTCATCCGAAATATGAATTCGTTGAAGGTGATATTCGTAATTACGACGACGTACTCAAGGCTGTTGAAGGGATTGAAGTAATCAGTCACCAGGCAGCACTGGGTTCTGTGCCGCGTTCGCTGAAAGATCCAATGACAAGTAACAATGCCAATGTACTTGGTTCCATGAACGTATTTCATGCTGCTAAAGAAACGGGAGTGGACAGGGTTGTTTACGCCTCTTCGTCTTCTGTTTATGGTGATGATCCTGGTTCTCCTAAAGAAGAAGATCGTTTAGGGAATGTGCTTTCACCTTATGCGGCCAGCAAGCGCAGTATTGAATTGTATGCAAAAGCATTCAGTAATGTTTATCCGTTTAGGTTTATTGCCATGCGGTATTTTAATGTATTCGGTCCAAGGCAAAATGCACAAGGCGCATACGCAGCAGTGATTCCTCAATTCATTACAGCCTTATTGAAAGGCGAACAAGCTACCATTTTTGGTGATGGTACACAGACCAGAGATTTTACTTATATCGACAATGTATTGCAGATGAATATAAAAGCATTGTCAACAGATCAGGCGGATGCATTCAACAGATACTATAATGTTGCCTGTGGTTCAACCACCTCATTAAATCGTGTGTATGAAATTCTTGCGGGTTGTGCAGGTTCTGACATTAAGCCAAATTACAGTAATCCAAGACAAGGAGATATAAAAGATAGTCTGGCAAACATCAGCCTGGCTAAAAAACATATCGGGTATGAGCCTGAAGTGCAAATTGAAGATGGCTTAATACAAACATTTAAATGGTTTAAAGAAAACGCTCAGGGTAATTACTGAATTGCCATGTAAGTATCTTTTTAGAAAATCTGCGAAATTAGCCCATTTAAGCATGGTGATTAATGTCATCATTTTTTAAAAAATGCTTTTTTGATGGTTTTAGCACTATTTTACTTTTTCCTTCAAAAAATTATATAACTCTATCATATTGATAGACGTAAAATTCACTATGTAAGCATTATCATAGATAATGCATTAAAAATAGAGTCTTTATTCATATTAACTAACCCAAAGCTATGGAACGTTTCTATGTGAAAGCAGCTATTCTGCTTATTGCAATCCAATCATGTATTATTACCAATGTATGGGCATCCGACCCTCTGATTCACATTAAATTGACTGGTAATGTTTATTCAGACGAAACATACATTCGGCTTAGAGAAGGCACAACCACCAGTTTTGATTTTGATTGGGATGCTTATAAAATAATGAGCGTTGGCACGACACCTTCTATGTATACAAGCATTGGTAGTACTGATTATTCCATTAATTCAATTCCTGCTCCTGATAGCTTGCCTGTTATTCAGCTCGGAACAAAGATTCTTGAAGAAAGTGTGTATACCATGAGCTTTGAGAATAGTACGGGTTTACACAATTATATATTGGTAGATAAAAAAATGAATACACAAATTGCTGTTGATAGCAGCACGATCTATTCATTTGTTGGCTATACTACAGATGCTCCTGATCGTTTTGAATTACAATTACAGCAGTCGTCTTCAGAAAACAAGCGTATTGTGTCATTAGGGACAAAAAGTTATTCTAAAGAAAATATGAACGTTACTTCATGCAAAGGAGGGGTATATGTTTCTTTAAAAGATGTACCAGCAGATAGTTATAAAATTGAAATCATTCGAGTAGGAGGAAGGGTATTGGAAACCATTACAAAAGAAATTCAAGCATCAACGACTTATGGAGAGTATATCGAATTATCAGATTCCTTATTGGATGGAAATTATGTTGCGAGATTAACGGTGAATGATGCAACAGAATCTTTTCACATCATAGTTTTGAAATGATCGTAATTGCTCTGATTTCATTTGCTGATAGCAATGAAATCAGAGCAATTATTTACAAATATTACATAGTATTTAATATAATA
>JAGKWN010000003.1 GCA_021151805.1 Cytophagaceae bacterium
AAGTAAAGGTCACGCTTCAGGCGTGACCTTTACTTTTATAATAGCAGTAGATTACTTGTCAAGCTTATCTTCTGCTTTATCACCAAGATCCTCGGCTTTATCGCCAACATCTTCCGTTTTGTCTTTAACTTCATCACCAGCTTTTTCCATTTTATCATTCAGTTTTTCTGAAGCCGATTTTTCCTTGCATGAGAAAACAGATGCGCTTAAAAGTGTAGCGAATACAATTACATAAATACGTTTCATAGTATAGTTGTTTTAGTTAGTTTATAATAAGTTACGAATTAGCTGTAAATAAAAAAACATATGCCTGGTTTTTCAGACATATGTTTTTTAGGATTTTTTAAAAGTCATTAAAATTAAACACACATAATATTAGTGCGCATCACTGCCATTTTTTGTGGTTTTTTCTGACTCGGTTTCAATCGTTTTTTTTATACTGTCGCCGGCTTCATTTAATTTTTCAGAAGATTTTTCCTGACAAGACAAAATAGATGCGCTGAATGCAGCAGCAAGCACAATTACATAAATACGTTTCATAGCATAGTTGTTTAAGTTCGCATATAATAATTTACAAAACATTTCTTAAAACTAAAACAACTTAATTATTCGGTTCAATAGAGTATTAACCATTGCTTACGGTAGAACTCACCAGCTCAATGCTATTCGCAGACTTTGTTTTAAACAGCATGTTTTTACGATGGTTGTTTACAGTATTCGGGCTGATACCCAATTCATGCGCTATTTGCTTGCTGGTTTTTCCCTGGGTAAGAAGTTGCATGATCTGCTTTTCTCTTTCAGATAAATTGTTTTTATATGGAGCAATAGATTTTTTAATGAGTGTTGTTTCGGTATGATCTGCATTTTTTAAATAGGCATGCAAGTCAATGGCAGTGTCTTTTTTAAAAGCATCAATATTTACCATGTATTTCAAACCTATCACAGCGTTGTCTTCGTAGGTTGAAAGAATGCTTATATAATGCATGAACCATTTGTATTCACCCGAAGGCGTAAGCATTTTGTTGCAATAACTGATACGCAGGTCCTGGCTGTTTTTTTTCTGACTGTATTCTCCAAGCAATTTAAAAACGCTTGGAAAGATATCACGATGCATGATTTCGTAATGATCTTTTTGGAATAAGGAGAATGTATAGGTGGTGCCGTATTGATACATGAGATCTGTATCGAGCGCAAGCTGTGTGATATTGGATGAATGGTACAGGTAGCTATGCTGGCTGTAATCAATAAGCATCACAATGCCGGGTGTAAGGTGTAAAAGAGAAGCATCCAGTCGGGTAGAAAAGAATTGTTCTTTGTTCAGTTCGCCCGGCGCGGGTTTTTCTATGTTGTTATCGCGCAAAAGTTTCTGGAAATAACAAAAGTGATCATCGTATACCTTTTGATTTAGGTGGAATGCTTTCATAAAACGTATTTAAAAGACTTGTTACTAATAAATTCAAGATAGAAAAAACAGCCGTTAATTACTAGGTTCAGAAATATTAAGATGCAATAGCCATTAATGGCTATTGTTGTATGTGCAATTTTAGAGTTCATTTGCAACGTGGTACAGCATTAGATACATTATAGTACATGTTGGTCCTTTGGTAATTATATTTTTATCAATTTTTTCTTGATGCATGTGATTAGTAGCCTTTTCGCATGCATTTTTAGTTTTTACAGGTTTGGTTTCGTTTAATAAAAAAAGCCCCTCGGTTTCAGATCGAGGGGCTTTTTAGTAAATATTTATTCGGCTTAGTCATTGCGCCTCATTCCTATAAGCAACATCAGGTAATACATTAATTGAGCAAAGGCGCCTATGGCAACAACGACATATGTTCTTGCAGCCCACTTCAATGCATCTTCAGCCATTGCATGTTCTTCAGTATTCGTTATACCTTTGTTTTCCATCCAGGCAAGTGCGCGGTTACTTGCATCAAACTCTACTGGTAACGTAACCAAAGCAAATACGGTCAATACCAGGTTACAGATAACAATGATCATTAAAACAACAGGCAGCGCTCCGATTCCGCCAAGGATTAAGCCGCCAAAGATCATAACCATCATCAGTGTGTTCAGAACTTTCGCGCTGATATTTTGAACCGGCACCAAAGCTGAACGTAAGTTCAACATGCTATAATTCTGTGCATGCTGCAGAGCGTGCCCGCACTCGTGTGCCGCAACGGCTGCCGCTGCCGCGTTTCTGCCGTGGTACACAGCTGTACTTAGATTTACGGTCTTATCAGCCGGATTATAATGGTCTGTCAAACGGCCTTCCACAGACATTACTTTTACATCGTAAATGTGATTGTCGCGCAGCATCTGTTCGGCAACTTCTTTTCCGGAGAGTCCTGAAAGGAGTTCGAATCTGGAATACTCTTCAAATTTGCGTTTTAATTTATTACTTACATACCAGCTCGCAAGGATGGTTGCAATGCCAATAAGGAGAATCATACTTCTTACTTGTTTAAATTGTTTTTGATTTTGTCAATGATTCCGGTAGTTGAATAGCCTTCAACGAAGTCTAATGTTTTTACGGAACCTCCATGTTCAATTACAAAATCTGCACCAACAATTTTATCAACGGTATAATCGCTTCCTTTAACCAATACATCTGGCTTTATGGCAGTAATAAGTTCTAAGGGAGTGGGTTCATCGAACAAAATGACAGCATCGGTAGAGCCAAGTGCTGCCAGCATACGCGCACGCGCATATTCATTATTTAACGGGCGTTCAGGCCCTTTCAAACGCTTTACAGAAGCATCTGTATTCAATCCTACGACAAGGCGTGTGCCTAATTGGCGGGCTTTTTCGAGATAGTCAATATGTCCCAGATGCAGAATGTCAAAGCAGCCGTTGGTAAAAACAACTTCACCTTCCTGTTTCCATTTTTCTATCAGCTTCGCCCCATCGGCAACAGAAACAATTTTATCAGCGTTTGCCATACATCAATTTTTTAAATCTGAAGTTTCGGTTTCTGTATTTTTTCCAATCAACAATGAAATTACAAAACTAATTCCACCTAGTATAACAACTGTTAGTGCTTGTGATGTGTGAAGTAAAATAGCGTAGGATACACCATCATCTTTTGAAACTCCGTACACAACCATTGCACCAGCAACTAAAAAATGGAAAGCGCCGACTCCACCAGGCACAGGAGCAGACATTCCTAAAGCTCCAACAACCAATAGCACCAGACCAGCACCTAGTCCCAAATGGGCTGTAGGCTCAAAGGCAAAGAATACAGTATAAGTCATGAAATAATAACAAACCCATATAAGTATAGAATGGAATAAGAAGTGCCATTTTTTTTCTAGATCTTTTATTCCGACAATGCCTTGCCAGACACCTTTCAAAAAGGAAAGTATTTTTTGGAGAAGAGCATTTTGTTTAATTTTTTCTCGAAGCTTCCAAACGACTGCTATGAATGCAATGAATAGCAATGTAAGAACGAGCAGGACGATATACATGTGCTGTAGGCTGGAGAAAAGATTATGGAATTTAGGTGCAAAGAAGTCAGTTAAAAAGCCACTGATGAGAGAAAATTCAAATACGAATGTCAAACCGATTACAAACAGTAATCCAATCAGATCAAACACGCGTTCTGCCACAACACTTCCAAACGTACTGTTAAAAGGAGCTTTGTGCATTTTATTCAATACCAGACAGCGTGCAACTTCGCCGGCACGAGGCAATAAAAGATTGGCAAAATAGCCGGACATTAACGCCAAAAACGTTTTGTATGCAGGAGGTTTGATATCTAATGGCTCAAGCAGCAAATTCCAGCGGACAGCTCTTGACCAATATGCTACAACGGAAACAGAAACAGAAACCATGATCCAAAAATAGTTGGCGTGCCTAAAGTCATCAGCAATTTTATTGGGATCCTGATCTTTTAAAACGTACCAAAATAAGAAACCACCAAGCACGAGCATAAGCGCGTACTTGATGGCGTTTTTTAAAATTGAGTTCATAGTAAAGTACTAAGAAAGTCTGTTGTTATCGTCAGGAAATATTAAAGTAGGTTTCCAGACTTTTGCTTCTTCAAAACCCATGGTTGCATAAGCAATAACGATTACGATATCACCAACCGCTACTTTACGTGCCGCTGGTCCGTTTAAGCAAATGACGCCGCTGTTCTTTTCTCCTTTGATTACATAGGTTTCAAAACGCTCGCCGTTATTGATATTTACAATCTGAACTTTTTCGTTTTCGATGATATTTGAAGCCTCCATCAAAGCTTCGTCAATGGTGATGCTGCCAACATAATGCAGTTCTGCCTGAGTAACTTTAACACGATGGATTTTAGATTTTAATACTTGAATTTGCATGAGTATGATTTAGTAGCGCAAAATTATAAAATAATAACTAGATTATCGATAAGTCTTACTTCTTCGACATAAGCAGCAACACAAACAGCCACGTTTGATCCCGGTTCCAGATGGGTGATTGTTTGCAATGTGTCTGCCTGAACGATCTCCAGATACTCAACCCGAATCCCTTCAAATTGGTTTAAAAAATCCATCCCCATTTTTTGTATTGGTTGAACAGGGGTGCCGATTCCATTTTTTAAGGCTTTTTCAAGAAACTCCAGGCATAAAAATATATTCGCAGCAACGGTTTTGCCCGCTGCACTTAACCGCATATTCCGGGAAGACATCGCCAGTCCGCTTTCCTCACGTATAATCGGGCAGGTAATAATTTCAATGGGAAAGTCCAATTCATTGACCAGTTGATTGATAACAGCAACCTGTTGCAGATCTTTCTGTCCGAAATATGCTTTATCGGGCATAACCATATGAAATAGTTTTGAGACAACGATGGCAACCCCGCTGAAATGGCCCGGACGATGCGCACCTTCCAGAATCCGGTCCAGTGGGCCAATATGAATGGATAACTTAGGAGTGGCAGGATAGAATTCGGCAACAGACGGCAGAAACAAATAATCGCAGCCGGCGTCTTTTAATAATTGTATATCTTTTTCATTCTGAATCGGGTATTTGTTGAAATCCTCAACATTGTTGAATTGAAGCGGGTTTACAAATATGCTGGCGATACAGGTCTGATTATGCTTTTTAGCTTCTTTAATGAGCGAAATATGCCCTTTATGCAGTGCTCCCATAGTTGGGACAAAGCCTATAGAATGAGATTTAAGCCTTTCCTGCGCAATTTGGCGGCGTAAATCCTGGATGGATGTGATGGAAATCATGGGGTGTAAAGCTGCGCATTTTCAACCAAAAAACAAGGGGTGGAATTGGAATACACTTGAAAAAGCCATATATTTTTTGTAATTTTGACCTGCCGTAATATGTCCGGTTTTATTTTCCATCTAAAAAAGGGTATATGTCTAAATTGAGAATCCTTTACGTCGCCAGTGAAATCAACCCTTTTTTGCAGTATTCTGAAGTAGGTAAAATGTTGCGCAAACTCCCTCAAGCTATGCAGGAGCGTGGTTTAGAAGTTCGCATATTGATACCTCGTTTCGGTTTGATTAATGAACGTAAAAACCGCTTGCACGAAGTGGTAAGACTTTCAGGAATAAATATTTCTGTTGGTGAAGAAGAAAAACCTCTTATTATTAAAGTAGCCTCAATTCCCAATGCGAAATTGCAGGTATACTTTATCGACAACGAAGACTATTTTCAAAGAAAATACGTTTTCCATGACAAATCAAATAAGTTTTACGATGACAATGATGAAAGAGTCATTTTCTTCTGTAAAGGTGTAATGGAAACCGTTAAGAAATTGGGCTGGGCTCCGGATATCGTTCATTGCAACGACTGGATGACAAGCTTGATTCCATTGTATTTAAAAACCCGTTATAAACTGGACCCTGTATTTAAGGATGCAAAATCTGTATTTACAGTTCATAATAATCCAATCAAATTCAAGTTTGGCAAAGACTTGTTCAACAAAGTTAAAATGCTGGATATTGAAGATGGTATGCTTTCAAACCTGAACACAGGCGATTATGAAGGATTTATTAAAATGGGTCTTGAATATGCAGATGCTGTCATAAAAACAGAATCGGATTATACAGAAAGCATCAATAAACTTTTTGGTGAAACGGAGAAAAAGAAAAAAGTAGAATTATTGGCTGCAACAGATGAAACGTTGGATGAAGAGAAATACTATAATTTTTATAATCAACTGGTGGGCTAAAAAAAGCTCACCAGCTTTTCTTTTACTAAGTTTAACCGTTTTGATCTCCTGCAGAAAAGAAGGAGATTTTAATTTAGGATCAAAGCCCCAGGATTCCAATATCGGTGTTCAATTTACAGATACGGTAACACTGATTAATAAAACATTTTTACTGAACGATTCAATTATAAGCGCCCGCGCCAATAACTTATCGTTTGGTGGATATGTCGATCCTTCTTACACAGGTACTACCTATTGCGAAGCTTATGCCAGCGTACGACTGGTAAACTCCAACGTGGATTATTCCGGTACCACGGTTGATTCTGCAAAGCTCTATATGTATTACTCACTGGCTTACGGAGACACACTTTCTAATCAGGATGTGTCTGTGCACGAAATCACAACCCAGCTTGACGCATCTGTTCCTTACCGCACCAATTCAAACTTTGTTACGTATTCTTCTGCAAGCATAGGCGAAAGAACCGGTTTCCAGGCAAGACCATATACCAGCCACACCTTAGATATACCGCTGACAAACGCCTTTGGTTCAAATCTGCTGGCAATTGCGAATAATAAGAACAATACAGATTTTCAAAACCTGTTCTACGGAATTATGATTAAACCAAAGAACAATTCTGTAGCAAGTGTTATTACCGCAGATTATACAACCTCTGACCTGGCAAGAACCAGATTGATCGTTTATTTCAAAAGAGGAACCGTTCGTGATTCGGCAACATTCGCAATCAGCAATACTCCTTCTTCATTCAATAGAGTAATAGACGACAGAAGTGGAACTAATATCTCTACTTTGGTGTCAAACGGAGACCGGATAGAAGAAGCGTTGACAGGTAACAGATGCTACATTCAATCAGGTACCGGTATTACTACAAAAGTAGAAATGCCTTATCTGAAAAATCTCGCAATGGTTGGCGGCAATTCGGTGATCATAAACAAAGCTGTACTCGTTGCGCCGGTTGATTTGGCCAGCGGTTATGAAAAATACAGACAGGTCAATTACATGCGTTTGCTGCAGATGAATACCGATGATACGTATAAATATGCAGCCAATGGTACATTAGCATATATCCAGGGAAGCGGTTATCCGCAAACAGGTACAAACTATTCTGTTTTGGCAACAGCAGTGAACGTGACCGACACTACCTACCGTATTGATATTACTTCATACGTTCAATCCTTGTTGTCAAATCATTTAGATAACAATGGATTTATATTCATGCCTGTCTATAATTCGTTTATGACAAGCCGTTCCGTTCTTTATGGTGCAAACGCTACCGATAGAAAAATGCGCCTCGAAATTTATTACACAAAAGTAAAATAACTTCATTATGTGTGGAATTGTTGCCTACGTTGGACATAGAGAAGCCTGTCCGATCATTATAAAAGGATTAAAAAGACTTGAATATAGAGGGTACGACAGTGCAGGTATTGCATTGATGACCAACGAACTTTCTGTTTATAAAAAGAAAGGAAAAGTAAGTGACCTGGAAGCATATATCAAGAACCTTCCTGTACACAGCAACATTGGTATTGGCCACACACGTTGGGCAACCCACGGCGAACCAAACGACGTGAATGCGCACCCGCATTACAGCTCTAACAGAGAGCTTGCAATCATCCACAACGGGATCATTGAAAATTACTCTTCTTTAAAAACAGAACTTGAATCACGCGGGCATGTTTTCCTGAGTGAAACAGATTCTGAGGTTTTCATTCACCTGATTGAAGACGTAAAACAAAACAACGATTGTACGCTTGATGAAGCGGTGCGTTTGGCATTATCCATGGTAGTGGGTGCTTACGCCATCGTGATCATGAGCAATAATGATAAAGACCTTTTGATTGCTGCCCGCAAAGGTAGCCCATTGGTAATTGGTATCGGCAAGGGTGAATACTTCCTGGCTTCAGATGCTTCTCCGATCATTGAATATACAAATGATGTTGTTTACCTGAACGATCATGAAATTGCCCTGATCAACAAAGGTGAGTTGACCATTAAAAATATTAATGCTGATACGCAGACGCCATATGTGCAGACATTGGATCTGGAATTGGATCAGATTGAAAAAGGCGGTTACCCGCACTTCATGCTGAAAGAAATTTTCGAACAGCCGAAGTCTATTAAAGACAGCATGCGTGGCCGTGTAAATGCCTCACTGGGTCATTTGCAATTGGGAGGTATTTTACAATACGCAAACAAATTAACCAAGGCAGAACGCATTATTATCGTTGCCTGCGGCACATCCTGGCATGCAGGCCTGGTTGCGGAATATTTGTTTGAAGATATTGCTCGTATACCTGTAGAAGTTGAATATGCTTCTGAATTCAGATATAGAAATCCGATTATCCGTGAAGGTGATGTTGTTATTGCGATTTCACAATCCGGAGAAACTGCCGATACACTTGCAGCCATAGAACTTGCCAAATCAAAAGGCGCAGTAATCTTTGGTGTGTGTAACGTAGTAGGTTCATCGATTGCGCGTGCATCACACGAAGGCGCTTACCTGCACGCTGGTCCGGAGATTGGTGTTGCCAGTACAAAAGCATTTACAGCACAAGTATCTGTACTTGCGATGATGGCAATTATTGTCGGAAACAAAAAAGGTACGATTACTGAAAGCCAGTACATAGCTTTATTAACGGAACTGGAAACGATTCCGCAGAAAGTAGAGAAAGCGCTTAAAAGCAACGAGCAGATCGTTGAAATTGCAGAGAAATTCAAAGATGCTAAAAACTTCCTGTACCTGGGAAGAGGATACAATTTCCCGGTTGCGCTGGAAGGAGCATTGAAATTAAAAGAGATCTCTTACATCCATGCAGAAGGCTACCCGGCTGCTGAGATGAAACACGGACCGATTGCATTGATTGATGCAGAGATGCCGGTTTGTGTAATTGCACCACAGGATAATTCATACGAAAAAATTGTATCAAACATTCAGGAAGTACGTGCGCGTAAAGGCCGTGTAATTGCTGTTGTTACAGAAGGCGACAGCCATATCCGCAACATGGCAGAACACACCATTGAAGTACCTGCAACTCACGAAGCGTTGATGCCGTTGTTGACAGTAATTCCGTTGCAGTTATTATCGTATCACATTGCAGTAATGAGAGGCTGTAACGTTGACCAGCCGCGAAACCTGGCGAAGTCGGTAACGGTAGAGTAAGCACATACAAACAATCGATTAAGATATTATAAGAGTCACGCATTAGCGTGACTCTTTTTTTTGCCTCCGGAATCAGTAAATCATTAACTAACGCACAACGTCAAAATAGCTGATAAATCCCCCAACTAATTCCGGAACAAATGTAATTATGAGCAACCATTTTTGTATTTTGTATGTTAGTCATTGAATCAGCAAATCCATCCGACTTAATAAAAAATACTGTGGCATTCGAACTTACTTCTAAATATGTACCAACAGGCGACCAGCCCGAAGCTATCCGGCAGCTGGTTGAAGGTGTTGAACGGAACGACCCTGCACAGGTATTGCTTGGTGTTACGGGTTCAGGAAAAACATTTACCATGGCTAATGTGATCCAGCAGACACAAAAGCCTACACTTATCCTCAGTCATAATAAAACACTTGCGGCACAGCTGTACGGTGAGTTTAAACAATTCTTTCCGGACAATCTGGTTGAATATTTTATTTCCTACTACGACTACTATCAGCCGGAGGCTTATATGCCTACGTCGGGTTTGTATATAGAAAAAGATCTTGCCATCAACCAGGAGATTGAAAAGCTGCGTTTGAGCGCAACATCTTCCTTGATGTCGGGCAGGAGAGATATTATCGTGGTTGCATCGGTTTCGTGCATTTATGGTATTGGCAATCCCGATGAATTCAGAAAAAATATTGTGGTGATCCATAAAGGTCAACAGATCAATAGAAATAAATTGCTCTACTCATTTGTAGAAATTTTATACAACCGAACTACGCGCGATTTTACACGTGGTACGTTCCGTGTAACCGGCGACACGGTAGACGTGTTCCCGGCGTATGCAGACATTGCATACCGCATACAGATGTGGGGCGACGAGATCGAATCCATTCAGCTGATCGAACCGGAAACCGGCAAGCGGATCAGTGACCAAAAAAGTTTAACGCTGTTCCCCGCAAACTTATTCGTAACTGGTAAAGACTCCCTGAATGGCGCCATTCATCAGATTCAGGACGATCTGATGAAACAGATACACATGTTTGAAATGGAAAAGCGTTACGGCGAAGCCAAACGCATACAGGAGCGAACAGAATTTGACATTGAAATGATGCGCGAGTTGGGTTATTGCTCAGGCATTGAAAATTATTCGCGATATTTTGATCATAGATTACCTGGACAACGTCCGTTCTGTCTGATCGATTATTTCCCCGATGACTTCTTATTGGTCGTTGATGAGAGCCATGTTACTGTGCCGCAGATCCGCGCCATGTTTGGCGGCGACCGCGCACGTAAAACCAATCTGGTGGAATACGGTTTCCGTCTGCCATCGGCGATGGATAACCGTCCGCTTACGTTTGATGAATTTGAATCGATCAATAAACAAGCAATCTATGTGAGCGCAACGCCGGCCGACTATGAGCTGCAGCGCGCAGAAGGAACCGTTGTGGAACAAATCATCCGTCCGACGGGCTTATTGGATCCGGAGATCTTTGTGCGACCTACAGCAAACCAGATTGACGACTTACTGGAAGAAATTCAGGAGCGTATTGAAATGGGCGATCGTATTCTTGTAACTACCTTAACCAAACGAATGGCGGAAGAGCTTACCAAATACTTTGATGGACTTGGCATCCGCACACGTTATATTCACTCAGAAGTAAAAACACTGGACCGTGTTGAGATCCTGCGTGAACTGCGTCTGGGAATCTTTGATGTACTTGTAGGGGTAAACTTGCTGAGAGAAGGTTTGGATTTACCGGAGGTGTCTTTGGTTGCAATCATGGATGCCGATAAGGAAGGCTTCTTGCGTAACGTACGTTCGCTGATACAAACCATTGGCCGTGCTGCGCGAAACAGCAATGGCAAAGTAATCATGTATGCAGATAAAATTACTGCATCCATGCAGCAGGCAATCGATGAAACAAGCCGCAGACGCAGTACACAGATTGCCTACAACGAACTGCACGGTATTGTGCCGATCACCGTTAATAAATCCAAGGATGAAATTATCGGACAAACAAAAGTTGCGGATTCAAACAGGCTTTCAAAACAATATGTGGAACCGGAAGGCGAACCATCTCTTGCCGCAGATCCTGTGGTAGCAATGCTGAGCAAGCCGGAGCTGACGAAAATGATCGATCGTGCGAAAAGAGAAATGGACAAAGCTGCCAAGGATCTCGACTTCGTAGAAGCAGCACGTTACAGAGACGAGATGTTTGCCTTGCAGAAACTGATTGACGCGAAAGCTTAGCTTACTGCAAAGAAGTTTTAACGCAAGGAACGCAAAGTGTTTTCGCAAAGAACGCAAAAAGAGGAAAGATATATTTACCTTTTCTTTCTTTACATTTCGCATGATTAAATTGCAATGAATATAAATATGATCTCGAACAAAATCTCCATTGCGCTCTTTGCGAAAATACTTTGTGTTCCTTGCGGTTAATATAACACAGATAATAAATGAACTTCACAGCACTCGATTTTGAAACAGCCAATTCGCACAGCACCAGTGTTTGTGCCGTGGGCATGGCTATTGTTGAAGATGGCAAGCTTGTGAAGACGATCTCCAAACTGATCAAACCTATCCCTAATTTTTACAGCTACTGGAACGTGCAGGTGCATGGCATTACGCCGGACAAGACCAATGATGCACCTTATTTCATGGATGTGTGGCAGGAGTTGAAAGAGTATGTAGACCACAGTACCTTGGTGGCGCACAATGCGGCTTTCGATGTAAGTGTATTAAGAAGTATCCTGAATGCAGGAGAAATTTCTTTTCCGAAGACCAATTATTTCTGCTCCTGTTCGGTAAGCAGGAAAGTCTTTAAAGAAATTGAAAACCACAAACTCTCAACCGTTTGCAGGCACATCAATGTACCATTGAATCACCACGAGGCAGAGAGTGATGCGATTGGCGCTGCAAAGATCATTATTAAAGCAGGAGAGAAGCTGGGGGTAAATTCGGTGGAGGAATTGATGAAGGTGTTGAAGATGAAATTGAAAAATTTTTAATGCAATGCGCTTCACTCAAAAGGTGATGCATTCGCATATAAAAAAGAGAAGGCCTTGTGATTTCACAAGGCCTTCTCTTTTTATGATAATAAGAATTACTTTTTGATTGTTCCGAATACGTAATCCCAAAGCTGAGAAGATACGCCGAAGATCTGTGTATTGTCTTTGTAGTGGTGTACCGCGTGGTTTAACCACAAGCCTTTGAAAATGTTGTTTGGCGGGTTGTATGCGTGTACAATGAAGTGTACAAACAGGTAACCGCAATAGCCGGTAATAAAGCCCGGAAGAAAACCGAATACCATAGTACCCATTAGAGCTCTGAAAACAAAAAAGAAAACGATTGCTAACAGGAAGCTCATGATCGGTGGCATTGCCAAACGATCTTTATCTTTTGGATATTCGTGGTGCAAACCATGAAGCGCATATTGAATTTTACGTTTGAATTCATTGGTAGGCTTCATGTGGAATAAATATCTATGCGCAATGTATTCGATCAATGTGAACAGGAAGAAACCTGTGAAGTATAAACCTACCACATATAAAGGAGTAAGGTGTGTGTAGTCTGTATATACAAAGGCAACGTACAACAAACCTGCTGCAATTGTCATTAGAATAGTAATCGGAACCGAAATGTGTGTACGGGTTAAACGTTCAAGAATCGGGTTGTCAAATACCTTCTTGGTACCAGTATTTTTCGGTTTAATTTTTTCAGCTTGCTGATCCATGTTAATTAATTTTATGCAAATTTAGGCTAGTATTAAAACTCAAGCAAGTATAAAAGCTTTTATTTAATATAAGAATGAGATTTATCAAGGATTTGCTTGTAATACTCCAGATATTTAGGAACTATATTGTTGGAATCAAACTCTTTAGCTCTATTTAAGGCATTTGTGCGGAAAGTTTCCAGATTCGCATTATCTAAAATAAAAATGGCATTTTTAGCCATATCCTCCACATCTCCCACATTACTCAGAAAACCGGTTTTCCCTTGAATGTTCAATTCCGGTAAACCACCGGAGTTGGAAGAAATCACAGGAACTTCGCATGCCATTGCTTCTAAGGCTGCCAAACCAAAACTTTCTTTTTCAGATGGCATGATAAACAGATCCGCTACAGACAATACTTCTTCAACAGCGTCAAGCTTGCCTAAGAAACGCACATCGTTGGAAATATCCAGTTCGCGGCACATACTTTCTATTTTAACACGATCGGGGCCATCACCTACCAGCAGCAGCTTGGCTGGAACCGTCTGGCGTACAATGTTAAATACCGAAACCACGTCTTCCACACGTTTCACTTTTCTGAAGTTGGAGGTATGTACAATTAACTTCTCATCATTCGGACAAATAGCTTTTTTAAAGTGATCTTTCTTTTGTTTCCGGAAACGTGAAACATCAATGAAATTGGGGATCGCCTCAATTTCACGCTGTATATCAAAATGACTTAAGGTATCTTTTTTCAGATCTTCCGATACGGCTGTAACACCGTCAGACTGGTTGATGCAGAAGGTTACCACCGGTGCAAAGGAAGGATCTTTCCCAACCAGTGTAATATCAGTACCGTGCAGGGTAGTAATAATGGGAAGATATACGCCCTGTGTTTTCAGAATCTCGCGGGCCATGAAGGCTGCAGATGCGTGCGGGATTGCATAATGTACATGCAGCAAGTCAAGCTTCTCATGTTTTACCACATCAACAATCTTGCTGGCAAGAATAACTTCGTAGGGTGCGAATTCAAATAATGGATAAGACTTAACAGTTACTTCATGGTAGAACACATTTTCATGCAGAAATTCCAATCTGTGGGGCTGTGAATAGGTGATAAAATGAATCTGATTCCCTAATTCGGCCAATGCTTTGCCCAGTTCTGTTGCAACAACGCCACTTCCCCCAAAAGTTGGGTAGCAAACAATTCCTATTCTCATCAATGCATGTATTACGTAATAAACTTATACTTCTTAACGCGCTGGAGGCGTTTTTACAAATCTTTCAACAAAGGAACGAATGAAATAATTCATTTTCATTACTGGATTATTACCCTTTGAATAACTTTAAAGCGAATCAAGCCAGGTTTATTCCCTGTAATTCAGGATAGATTTATAGATAACCGTTTGAATCTGAGTTCGAATGCCATCTTTGATGAGGCGGGTATTATTGGCATCGGGATAGACACGGTTTGAAAGGAAAATATAAACTAGTTCCTGGTCCGGGTCAACCCAGGCACAGGTGCCGGTAAAGCCAGTATGTCCATAGGTAGATGCAGAAACAAGGTAAGAACATGGTCCACCGCTGGTTTGCTGCGGTTTATCCCAACCCAGCCCGCGGCGGTTACGCGAAGTCTGCTGCTGACCGAAAAGTTTTATGGTTTCGGGTAACAGAAAACGGTAATCACCATAATACCCCATTTGCAGATTCATCTGCATAATAGTTGCCAGGTCTTCGGCATTGGAGAAGATACCTGCGTGGCCGCCGACACCGCCCAAAAGTGCTGCACCCGGATCGTGCACCGTTCCGGTAACAAGGCTTTTTCTGAAATATTTATCCTGTTCGGTAGGTGTAATACGAGCAGCATCTACGCCGTTTTGCAGTGGGTTATAGTAAAGATTCTGCAGGCACATCGGATCATAGAAATTCTGCTTAAGGAAATCTTCCAGTGGCTGTCCCAGCTGACTTTCTGCAAGTCTCTTCATGATATAGAAACCTAGGTCGCTGTACACATAATTGTATGGCAAAAGCTTCCTGCCTTTTTTCGGCTGCGGCATCATGGAAGATTCTACTGTCCATTTCCAAAGCGAATCTTCCATGGAGGCAATGCTGTACAAGCCAGGAACAACCATGTTTGGAAAGCTGTCGCTCTGTATGCTTCTGTAATACTTCGGACTGAAGTTGGTGCTATCCATGGTTCTGCGCCAGTGCGGCAGGAAAGGCTGCAGGCCGGCCTGGTGCAGCAGGAT
The DNA here is from genome assembly GCA_021151805.1 of Cytophagaceae bacterium. GTDB lineage: Bacteria > Bacteroidota > Bacteroidia > Cytophagales > Cytophagaceae > Cytophaga. The sequence continues at coordinate 15,278 of JAGKWN010000003.1, forward strand.
GTCACGGATGATCAGGTCTTCTTTATTCGTGCCAATCAGATCAGGCAGGTAAACAGAAATTTTATAATTCAGGTTGATCAAACCACGTTCTTCTAAGAACATTACCGCTTGCAGCGTGCCCGCAACTTTCGTTACCGAAGCAATGTCGTAAAGTGTGGTAGAAGTAACCGGTGTCTTTTTATCGTATGTGAAATAGCCAAATGATTTATTGTAGATGATAGCGCCTTTCTTAGCAACCAACACCTGGCATCCAGGCATGGCACCTTCTTTCATGGCATGCATTACGATTGTATCGATGCGGGCAAGCGTCTTGCTGTCCATGCGCAGGTTTTCCGGAAAGTCGTAGCGGAAGCGCATGCCGCCGGCAGTTATTGCAATACCTGTATTCAGTTTCAGTTCTGCATTTACAGTAACGGGTAATTTCCCGTTTGCATCAATGCTACCAAACAACAGCTGGGGAATCAGTTCATGTGTAAAGGCATTGTCTTCATTCGCACAGACCAACTGTTTGGATTCGCTGAAATACTTTAAAGAATACGGAATCCCGAAATCAACCACAACAACTTTGGGATGTACCTCCTGTAGTTTTTGTATGAATGTTTTGGTTGAAGTGCTGATGCCATAGGTTTTTGTATTGTATGAATTCACCTGGTGTACACCAACGACAAGCACTTCGTATTTTTTTAACTTATTAACCAATGAAGTGATTGCGGTATCAGCAATATTTTTGTCTATGGAATAGTGGTCGAAATGCGCATACTTCGAGAGTGTTTGCTGGAAAATATTTTCAACGCCATTGTAGGAAATAGAAATGGATGCAAACGAAGTGGTGTCAATATTTTTAAATGGAACAAGTCGTGTGTCGTTTTTAACAACCGTTACCGCCTGCCGGTAGAGGTTGTGTATAACGGCTTTTGCAGTCTGGTTATTTAAATCGTTGTATAAATTTTCAGTTTCAATTTTTTTCAGGGTATTTAGTCCGGCCCAGTATTTGGCCATCAATATTTTCTTTACGCGTGCACGGATATCTTCAATCGCGATGTCTTTATCATTAACGGCTTTCAGAATTTTTTTAATGGCAAGCGGGACGTTTTCAGCGAACAGCAACACATCATTACCGGCCAGCAGTGCTTTTACATCTACTTCTCCGGGTTTGTACAAACTGCTTACGCCTTTCATATTCAAGGCGTCGGTAAAGATCAGTCCGCGGAAGCCAAGTTCATTTTTCAGCAGGTCTGTTACAATAGGTTTAGAAAGCGTTGCTGCTTTGGTTACACTATTATCGAGAGCAGGCACATTGATATGACCTACAATAATGCTCGCAACACCAGAGTCGACCAGTTGTCTGAACGGATAGAACTCCAGCTCATCAAGCTCTGCTCTGCTGCGGTTGATTACAGGTAGAGAGTGGTGGGAGTCTGCATCGGTATCGCCATGACCCGGGAAGTGTTTGGCATTGGCCATTACACGTACAGACTGCATACCTTTCATATAAGCAATACCTTTTTTAGCAACATTGTATTTGTCTTCACCAAAAGAACGGATGCCAATCACCGGATTGTCTGCATTACTGTTGATGTCGATCACCGGAGCAAAATTGATGTGTACACCCAGGCGCTGGCACTGTCTGCCGATCTCTACGCCCATTCTGTATACCGCATTGTTATCCTGTATCGCGCCAAGGGTCATTTGTTTCGGGAAATTCAATGTGCTATCCAGACGCATGCCCAAGCCCCATTCGGCATCCATGGCAACAAACAACGGAACTTTACTGATGGCTTGGTAACGATTGGTCAAATGTGCCTGGCGCACGGGGCCTCCCTGAAAAAATATCACGCCACCGATACCATTGTTTTTGATCAGGTCCTCAATTTCTTTCGTATGGCTTTCTGGTTTGTTGGAATACGCTGCAATCATGAACAGCTGGCCAAGCGCCTGCTCATCACTCATGGTGCCAAGAACACTATCCGCCCAGGCTTCTGCACCGGTTACTTTAAAAGGTTCAGGCTTCTCCCATGTTGCCGCACCTGCAATAAAAATCAGAATAACAGAAAGTAAACCAACAAATATTAAATATTTTTTATTCATTAAATTATAGAAAGCAATTGTGACAAATTGTGTAAATGTTTGATTTACTAACCAATAGTGAACGTATACGCAGTACAATTTACATCATTCATTGTAATGTTACCAATTTGGTGGATAACCTGTGGGTAGTCTCATTAAAATGTGAAGTAATTTAGAGGAAATAACACTAAAATAAGAACGAAGAAACCTACTGCAATATTGAGGCCAAGGTGGATAAAGCTTGACTAAATTGCAGACGATTCTTCACACCCTTTCTATGTCAGATATCATCCGTTTATTGCCAGACAACATTGCAAACCAGATCGCAGCCGGTGAAGTCGTTCAGCGCCCCGCTTCTGTTGTAAAGGAATTGCTTGAAAATTCCGTTGATGCCGGCAGTACAAGTGTACAATTGATTGTTAAAGATGCCGGCAAGCAGCTTGTGCAGGTGATTGACAATGGTAAAGGCATGAGTGATAGCGATGCACGTTTGTGTTTTGAACGCCACGCTACTTCCAAAATCCGTAGCGCAGATGATCTGTTTGCGATACGTACGTTTGGCTTCAGAGGAGAGGCTATGGCTTCAATTGCTTCAGTTGCACAAGTTGAAATGAAAACGAAGCAACCTGAAAATGAATTGGGCACATTGATACGCATTGAAGGTTCTTCCATTCTGGTGCATGAACAGACTGCATACCCGCAGGGAACTTCTATTTCTGTAAAGAATTTATTTTATAATGTGCCGGCGCGCCGCAATTTCCTGAAATCAAATTCGGTTGAAATGCGCCACATCATGGATGAGTTTGTGCGTATTGCACTAGCCCATCCGGAAGTTGCTTTCTCGTTTTATCACAACGATCTTGAACTGTTCAATTTACCGGAAGAGACGTTGAGTAAACGTGCGGTTTCCCTGTTGGGCGGCAGTTACCGCGAGCAATTGATTCCATGCAAGGAAGAAACAGATTTCATTACCATTTCAGGTTATATCGGAAAACCGGAGAGTGCACGTAAAACACGCGGCGATCAGTTTTTCTTTGTCAATAACCGCTACATCCGAAGCAATTATCTGCACCATGCGGTGATGCATGCATTTGAAGAATTGATTCCCACAGATTCTTTTCCTTTTTATATTCTGTTTATCGAAATCGATCCGTCGCATATTGATGTAAATGTGCACCCGACAAAAACAGAAATAAAATTCGACGACGAAAAAACCGTATATGCAATTATAAAGGCTTGTGTGAAACGTTCTTTGGGCACACACAACATCATGCCTTCCCTGGATTTTGATTACAACGTAAATGTTTCGGGATTTACAGGTATGGGTTTCGAACAACAAAATGACCGGAGTGAGCGTACAACACCTTCATTCACGCCGAAAACATTTTCGTCTTCGGATCATGTACAAAAATCAAATCAATCAAATTGGGAACGTATGTATAGCGGGTTAGAAAACAACAGGGAAGAAGTTTACCAGGAATCGATTAAAATGTTCAGCTCCATTAATGGCACTGAAGAAGATAAGCAGTTAAACAAAGATTTGTTGTATACAGAAAACACATCCACGTTTCAGCTGCATCAGAAATACATTGTTACACAGGTTAAATCAGGCGTGTTGCTGGTAGATCAGCAGGCTGCACATGAACGTATCCTGTTTGAAAAATACATGAACATGCTGCAGAATAAATTCGGCAGCTCACAGCAGTTTTTGTTCCCCCAGACATTGGAATTGAGTGCCGCAGATTTTGCTATGGTGATTGAAATGGAAGACGATATCCGCAAGCTGGGTTTTGTGTTTAGCATTTTCAGCAATACAACCATTGTAGTAAACGGCGTACCGTCTGATGTAAAAGGCGGAAATGAAAAAGGTTTGTTTGAAGGACTGATCGAGCAGTTTAAGCAGAACAGAACTGACTATAAAATCGACAGACAAGAGAACCTGGCAAGGGCACTTGCAAAACGGTCTGCCATCCGCGCTGGTAATAAATTGACACTCATTGAAATGAACTCCATGATTGATCAATTGTTTGCCTGTAAAACACCAAACTATGCACCCGACGGAAATTTAACGGTGGTGATGCTTGACATGGATAAAATTGGCAGATTGTTTATGTAATTTTTTATCTTGCAGTTATGAATTTAGGCCTGACACCTTTTGTACAAAGACTGATCATAATCAATATCGTCTTTTTTCTGGCAACAACCTTCTTAGCGGGCAAGGTAGATCTTTATAATATTCTGGGTCTGCATGGTCTTTACTCAGACCATCTTGCACCATACCAATTTGTAAGCTACATGTTTATGCATGCAGATTTTACGCATTTGCTGGGAAATATGATTGGGTTGGTTCTTTTCGGAAGACTGCTGGAAATATTTCTGGGTCCGAAAAAGTTTTTGATCCTCTATTTTGTTTGCGGAATCGGTGCAGGCTTTTTGTATTGGGCATTGAATTCGTACGAAGTATCAAAGGTGCGCCAGGATACAATTGAATACATGGCAGATCCGAGTCCGGATGCATTTAATACATTCATCAATTCGTATTATTCCAATGGTTACGAAAAATTCGCAGAATTTATTGATGTCTATTCCGAACATCCTGACAATGCTGCGCTTATTGCACAATCAAAGACTTGGGCAAGTCAAATTTCATACGGACAGGCAAACATTCCGTTGATAGGCGCGTCAGGGGCCGTGTTCGGGATATTAATGGCAATGGCACTGTTATTTCCCAATACAGAAATTAATATATTCATTCCCGTTAAAGTAAAATATCTGGCAACCATTTATGGGTTGTATGAGATTTATTCGTTATACGAAAACAGGCAGGGCGACGATGTTGCACACTTTGCGCACCTGGCTGGTATGATATTCGCATTTATTCTCGTTAGATATTGGAAGACTAACAGAAATTCTTTTTATTAGTATATATGAGTTTAGTCAAAGACATAAAAGATCAGTTCCGGATGCAGGATAATGCGTTGGTCAAAATTATCCTGATCAATGTGATGGTTTATGTCGTTGATTGCCTGATCTGGGTGATTTCTGAGTTCAGAGCATCAGATGCTGAACGTATGACTGGCACTACATTATTTAACACAATACAATATTACCAGGCAGCATCTTCCAATTTTCTGGAAACACTGTACAAACCCTGGACAATCATTACTTACGCTTTCTCCCACGACACACCTTCGCCTTTTCATATTTTCTTTAATATGCTCGGCCTGTATTGGTTTGGCGGGCTTATCCGTGAATTCATCGGCAGCAGAAGATTAATCAGTTTATATGTGATTGGTGCATTGGCTGGTGTATTTATGTATCTGGCGTGTTATAATCTTATTCCATATTATATAAACCGCCCTTCAGGAATTCTGGTTGGTGCGAGTGCCAGTGTACTGGCAGCTGTAGTAGGCGCGGCAACACTACTACCGCATTACCGCTTTCATCTGATCTTTATTGGTCCGGTAAAAATTACCTATATCGCAGCATTTTATGTGCTGATGTCAATCATTGGTACGGTGCAATGGAATGCAGGCGGTAATATCGCACACATTGGCGGCGCGCTTTCCGGTTATATATTCATTACCTTATTGAAAAAAGGAACTGATATCGGTAAGCCGATCAATGGCAGCATTGATTTTATCCGTTCACTTTTTTCAAAGAAGCGCAACGTGCGCATGACTTTTTTTAATACTTCTACCCCAACCGTTGACGAGCACTATACGCCTAATCAACAGGAAATCGATACCATTCTTGATAAAATATCTCGCTCTGGTTATGAAAGCTTAACCAAAGAAGAGAAACAAAAATTGTTTAAAGCAAGCCAGAAATAATGGGAGAGATTGCATCTTTATTGGATGTCCGCAATGAAGGCGGCATATTAATCATAACATTAAATCGTCCGGATAAATTAAATGCTTTAAACAGAGCATTATTAAAAGAACTGGATGAACAGATTGAGTTTGCTTACAGCTCAGATGCTGTAAAAGGAATTATTATAACAGGCTCCGGGGCGAAGGCATTTGCAGCAGGAGCAGATATCAGCGAATTTTCAGCACTGCAGCCACATGAAGCACAACTCCTTTCTCAGGAAGGGCAATTAATATTTGAAAAAATAGATAAACTTACCAAGCCTGTTATTGCAGCTGTAAATGGTTTTGCACTGGGCGGTGGTTTTGAACTGGCATTGGCATGTCACATCCGCATTGCGTCTGATAATGCAAAGTTCGGCCTGCCTGAATCTACATTAGGTTTACTGCCTGGTTACGGCGGCACACAACGTTTGCCTCAAATCATCGGCAAAGGTCGTGCGCTTGAAATGATGCTTACTGCTGATCATACAACCGCGCAAACAGCTTTGAGCTGGGGATTGGTAAATGCCGTTACCACACAGGAAGAATTGCTGCCGGCAAGCATTGCCATGCTGCAGAAGTTCTTTACAAAAGCTCCAACATCCATTCAGGAAATATTGCGCTGCACCCATTTAGCGCTCGAGACTTCCGGTACATCATTCCTGCAGGAATCAAAATCATTTGGCCGCTGTGCAGGCACAGAAGATTTTAAAGAAGGCGTTCATGCTTTCATGGAAAAACGTAAGGCCAGCTTCACAGGCAAATAATTCATGTCTTTACTTAAGAAATTAGCTGGGCAAACAGCTTTGTACGGGTTGAGCAGTATGGTTGGCCGGGCAATCAACTTCTTGTTGGTACCTGTTTATACAAGTCTGCTATTACCCGCGGAATACGGCATTGTTACGGAGTTGTATACATACGCAGCCTTCTTAAATATCCTGTATCTGTTTGGAATGGAAACTACCTATTTCCGCTTTGCAAATAAAGAAGGTGCCGATGAACTGCATATTTTCAATCATGTAAATACGCAGGTTCTATTTGGGAGTGGCCTCATCTCTTTGCTGATTGTATTCTTTGCGCCCAACATTGCAGCTTATTTAAATGTTGGTAATAGTGTAAACCGCATCGATGATTATATTTATTATATCTGGTACATTGTTTTAATCCTGTTTACTGACGCTGCATTGGCAATTGCTTTTGCACGACTGCGATTGCAGAACAAAGCCTTCTGGTTTGCTTCGGTCAAGCTGATGAACATCTTCCTGACCGTATTGTTTAATGTGATCCTGCTGTGGGGCATACCTACACTGCTTGATTCTACATATACTTCAGCAGGCGTAAAGAAAAGTATTTTAACATGGTATGATCCGAATGATCTGGTGTCGTACATATTTATTTCGAACTTACTTGCAAACCTCCTGCAACTTCCGTTCTTGTTGAAAGTATTCAAAGGCTTTGCGTTTGTGTGGGATAGCTATTTATACAAACCCATGCTTGTGTATGCACTCCCGCTAATGGTCATGGGTCTTACAGGGATGATCAATGAAATGCTTGACCGGTTGATTCTGAGAGAGCTGCTGCCTGCCAATTTTTATCCGGGCAGGGATAAGCTGCATGCGCTCGGTGTATATGGCGCTTGTTATAAGTTGTCGATGTTCATGACCTTGTCCGTACAGGCGTTCCGTTATGCTGCCGAACCGTTTTTCTTCAGCCGGGCTGCCGATAAAAATTCACCGCAGCTGTTTGCAGATATCATGAAGTGGTTTGTGTTGGCTTGTCTGCTGATATTTTTAGGCGTATCGCTTAATATTGATCTGTTCAAACATTTTCTTGGTAATGAGAAATACTGGGAAGGCTTGGGCGTTGTACCTGTTCTGTTATTAGCAAATTTGTTCCTGGGTATGTATTACAACCTGGCAGTCTGGTTCAAACTTACCGATCAAACCTATTGGGGGCTTTATATAAGTTTCTTCGGGGCAAGTATAACGATTGCCGGCAATATCATTTTTATCCCGATTCTTGGTTACATGGGCGCAGCCTGGGTTACGCTGGCTTGTTATTTTTCAGTAACGGCAGCCAGTTATCTGCTCGGCCATAAATATTATCCGATTCCGTATCCAATTGTAAAAATCCTTTGCTGGATCGGAACCGCTTCTTTGCTTGTTTATCTTTCTCATTACTTCCGTACAGCATCAGTTTTGCACAATGCATTGATTTTCAATGGCGCTATTGTGATCTGGCTGGCATGGATACTTCTGCTAGAAAATCCAAACATTCGTACCAAAGCCTCATAATTTTTTGTAGATTTGGAATAGTACAATAAACTGAAATGAGCACATCCATTAAAATTGTAAATAAATCCACCAATCCATTACCGGCTTACCAGACTGAACAGGCTGCTGGTCTTGATTTAAGTGCAAATCTTTCAGAACCAGTTGTATTACAACCGTTGCAAAGGCAGCTTATTCCTACAGGTCTTTTTATTGAACTTCCAGCAGACACGGAAGCGCAGATCCGACCGAGAAGCGGTCTGGCTTTTAAACACGGGATCACCGTTCTGAACAGCCCGGGCACAATCGATGCCGATTACAGGGGAGAAGTAAAGGTTTTATTAATCAATCTTTCGAATGAAGCATTTACTATTCAGCATGGTGAACGGATTGCCCAGATGGTGGTTGCAAAAGTTGAACACGCTGAATTTGTTGAGGTTCAGGAGTTAGCAGATTCTGCACGTTCAGTTGCCGGATTTGGCAGCACAGGCAAATAATAAAAAGGAAACCAAAATCCTGTCTGCACGTACCTTGCATAGGATTATTAAAGATATTTTATAACGTTCAAATTAAGAATAAGCATGAAGATTATTATTCCAATGGCGGGTATGGGAAAAAGAATGCGCCCGCATACACTTACTGTTCCTAAACCTCTTGTTCCAATTGCTGGTAAAGCCATCGTTCACAGATTGGTGGAAGATATCGCAAAAGTTTGTGGAGAGAAAATCGACGAGGTTGCTTTCATCATAGGTGATTTTGGAAAAGAAACTGAACAACGTTTAATCAAAGTTGCTGAATCTATCGGTGCTAAAGGTTCTATCTACTATCAGAAAGAAGCATTAGGAACGGCACATGCAATTTATTGCGCAAAGGAATCGTTAAGTGGTAAAGTAGTTGTAGCATTTGCAGACACTTTATTCAAAGCAGACTTTACACTGGATACATCAAAAGAAGGTATCATTTGGGTACAGAAAGTAGAAGATCCGAAACCATTTGGTGTTGTTAAATTGAATGATAAAAATGAGATCACGGATTTCGTAGAGAAACCGGAACATTTCGTTTCTGATTTAGCAATCATTGGTATCTATTATTTCCAGGATGGCGACAACCTGAAAAAAGAACTTCAGTTTGTAATTGATAATAACATCAAAGATAAAGGTGAGTATCAGTTAACATCTGCGCTTGAAAACATGAAGAACAAAGGCATCAAGTTCATACCTGGTAAAGTAACAGAATGGCTTGACTGCGGAAACAAAGATTCTACCGTAGATACAAACGCACGTTATCTGGAATACATCAAAGATCAGAAGTTAGTAGCACCGTCTGTTAAACTTGTAAACTCAATCATTATTCAGCCGGCTTACGTTGGTGAAAATGTTGAACTGGTAAACTCTATTGTTGGTCCACATGTTTCAATTGGCAACGGAACAAAAATTACGAATACAGTAATCAACCGTTCGATTGTACAGGAGAATGCTGTAATTACAAACGCAACTATTTCGAATTCAATGTTTGGCAATTCTGCTCAATATAAAGGCAAAGCACTTGACCTGAGTGTGGGCGATTTCAATGTTATTTCATAAACAATGAGCTTACAAAAGCGTCTTTTTAAAAATATTCTTATTGCGATTTTAATGCCGGCACTCATAGTGCCGGCATTGGCGCAAAAGGGAGGCAAGACAAAATCTCAAAAGTCTGAGAAGACTTCAAAATCCGGCTACACACCTAAAGTACTGTCTGAGCAGGATCGCATTTACTTTGAAGCGTATTTCATTGAAGGCATGCGTTACTACCTGATTGGCCAGACCTCAGCAGCATTATCTTTTTTTGACAAGGCTTATTCTATAGACCAAACCAACGGTGGTTTAAATTATGAGATCTCAAAAATCTGTTACAGTACATCCAATCATGCAAGAGCGTTGGTTACGGCGCAGAATGCCGTTAAAACAGATTCAAGAAACCAGGAATATATTATTCAGTTGGCCCGCGTATACGAGGCTCAATCAAATTTTGACGAAGCGAATAAAACATATAAAAAATTAATCACAGACTTTCCGAATAACGAGCAATACTATTACCAGATAGGTGCAAACCAGATTCAGCTGAAGCAATACGATGAAGCTATTAAAACATATGCGAAAATTGAATCGGTGTTTGGGAAGAGTTTCGAATTGACAAGACAAAAGCAGCAGCTGTTTGTAAAGCAGAATAAAATTGATCTTGCTATTAAAGAAGGTCAGGCGCTAATTGATTCTGATCCGAACAACCTGTTGTATAAAGTCGATCAGGCAGAGTTCTATTATTACATTGATAAAAAGCAGGAAGCTAAAAACATTCTCGATAATGTATTGAAGCAGGACCCGGATCAGGTACAGGCGCATGTGCTGTATGCCGATATCTATAAATCAACGGGCGAAGAAGCTAAAGTATTTAGCGAATACAAATATTTATTATCCCGTGAAAACGTAAGTGTAGAAACCAAGCAACAGATTGTTCAGGATGCTCTTAAATATGCAACAACGGATGTAACAAAGGCACAGCTGCTTGAACTGACTACAATTTTTGTCGGCACCAATCCAAACGATGATATAGCATTGACAAGCCATGCCGATGCCTTGTTCTTAAACAATAAGAAAAAAGAATCCAGAAAATATTATTCAGAAGCAGCAAAGATTGACGGCAATAATTACAATCTGTGGTTGCAGATCTTAACGCTGGATTATGAATTTCAGGAATACGATACGCTTGTAGCGCACAGTACTACAGCAATTGAATATTATCCCAACCAATCGAACTTAACTTATTTCAAAGGTATTGGTTATTTCAATCTGAAAAAATATCCGGAAGCGATTGAAGCACTGGAAGAAACCAAAAGCTTAGCGGGATCTAATCAATCACTTAAGACGCAAGCCTTATTATTGCTGGCGGATGCATACAATGAAACAAAAGAGTATGCTAAATCAGATGCTGCTTACGAAGAAGTATTGAAGTATGATAAGAACAATGATCATGCACTAAATAATTATAGCTATTACTTATCGCTTCGCAAAGAGAAGCTGGAACTGGCAAAGAGTATGTCAGAACGCGTGGTGAGCAGAAACCCGAATGAAGCGAATTTTATTGATACATATGCCTGGGTATTGTATCAGATGAAAGATTATAAAGGCGCAAAAGAACAATTAGAAAAAGCGCTGCAAGGTTCAACCAATGGTACTATCCTTGAGCATTACGGAGACGTACTATACCAACTGGGAGATAAGACGAAGGCAGTAGAATACTGGAAGAAAGCATTGGCAGCCGGCGACTCATCTACTTTGATAAATAAAAAAATTGCTGACGGCAAGTTGTATGAATAAGATTATCCTGATTGTATTAATAAGTTCTTTCACATTTCTATCCTGCAAAAAAGCACCCGTATCCAGCCAGGTTCAAAACACAGTCGTTGAGAGCAAGCCTGCGGTAGATTTTCATCCTCAGTACATCGACTTTGTGTACATGGTGACGAAATCCAAGCTGGAATATTCCGACGGCGGTAACTCAGACCAATTTGCTTTGTCTATTCGTGCAAAGAAAGATAGCGTAATATGGTTTACAGTAGGCAAGTCCGGCGTTGAAGGGGTGAGGGGCTTAGTAAGACCTGATTCGGTGCTAGTGATGAATAAGCTGAAAGATGAATATTACAGTTATGATATCAAATACCTTCAGGAACTGACGCAGTCAAATCTTTCCTATGCTAACATGCAGAACCTGTTGGTTGGAAATTTACTGTTCCCGTATCAGGAAACAGACTTGGTAACAAAAAATGAAACACATTATATTCTGCAGCAGAAGCAGGATAATATGCATATAGAAAGCCGGATCAGGTTCGACAACATGCGTGTAGAACAGACAACCATTGTTGATTCCACATCGTTGTCCAGAACGGCAATTGTATACAGCAATTATATTGTCGCGGATTCGATTCTTGTGCCATCGGTTTGTTCGGTGGATATTTCATTTAACAAGAATAATCAGAAGGTAGACCGCAAGGTTGTTATTACACATTCAAAAATAGAATTCCCTGTAAAATCAGTGAATTTCCCGTTCAACGTTCCAAAGAAATACAATGAAAAATAACATCAAATATCTAGCGATATTCGTTTTCGTTTTTATTGTCATCACTTCCACACTGGCTCAAAAGAAAAGCAGAAAGCAGCTTGAGCAGGAGCGTGAAAAAAATCTCAAAAAAATAAAAGAAACTTCCAAAGTACTGGAAGAAACCAAGCAACAGAAGAACGCTACACTAAGTCAGTTGAACCTGTTAAACCAGGAAATTGAAGAGCGTGAAGTTGTGATCAATATCATGTCTTCTGAAGTGGGTATGCTGGATCGGGAGATTCAGGAGCAGGTGTTAATCATTCGTGCACTGGAAGAAGATATCAAAGGGCTGAAGGAAGAATATGCGCAGCTGATTTATTTAGGCTACAAGCATCTGAATGGTTACGACAAACTGATTCATATTTTATCTGCCGATAACATTGGCCAGATGCTGCGTCGCAACAGTTATTTCAAGCAATACGCCACTGCAAGAAATTATCAGCTGGAAGAAATTGAAAGCGTAACAGAAGCATTGAAAACGTATCAGCGCGCGCTGGCCAATAAGCAGCGTGAAAAATCTGGTTTACTGCAGGCAAAAACAATTGAGACAGAAAATTTAACGAATACCAAGAATCAGCAGAACACGGTATTAAGACAGCTTTCTTCAAAAGAACAGCAGTTGAAAAAGGATCTGGATGAATCTAAAAAATCAGCCGAAAAGCTACAGAAATTAATTACGGACCTGATTGCCGCAGAACGTAAAAAAGCCATTGAAAAATCAAAAGGCTCAAGTTCTTCGTCAAAAGCCGCTACCGATGTAAGCGTAAAATTATCTGCCAGTTTTGAGGGCAATATGGGTAAATTGCCCTGGCCCGTACAAAACGGAAGAGTTTCCAACCATTTTGGCCGTCAGGCACATCCGGTTCTAAAAGGGGTATTTGTCGATAATCTTGGAATTGACATTTCTACCATTCAAAATGAACAGGTTAAGGCTGTTTTTGGCGGAAAAGTCATAACTGTGGCGGAAGTGCCTGGTATGCATAAAATTGTCATGGTGCAGCATGGAGAATATTTTACCGTGTATGCCAAATTGAGAGATGTTGTTGTTAAAACCGGGGAGGAAATATCCGTAAAACAGGTAATTGGCTCGGTTTATACCAATAAAGAAGGCGAAAGCGAATTACAGTTTCAGATCTGGAAAAACGAAACCAAACTCAACCCGGAAGTTTGGCTCAGAAAACGCTGATTTTGACGAGGGAAAAGCCTTTTTCTTTTCCCTTTCCTGTTAAAATTCCTTATCTTTACAGCGTATACGAAATTACTCTAACAATCATGATGTTAACTATTTGCACATTGCTGTTTCTTGGCAATATCGGTCCAACAGAATGGATCATTATAGCGGTTCTATTAGTGTTTATGTTTGGTGGTAAAAAGATACCTGAATTAGCTCGTGGTTTAGGCCGCGGTATTCGTGAATTCAAAGACGCGAGTAAAGAAGTGAAAAAAGAAATTCAGGACGGTATCAAAGACGACACAAAAAACGCTTAAAACTTGAAACGTTATAATTCATTAACAGAGGTTCGGAAAGATCTTTCCGAAGGCAAAATCACGTGCCGTTCCCTTACCGAATACTACCTGAAAAATATTGAAGCAAAGAAGCATCTGAACGCATACGTGGAAGTGTATGCGGCAGAAGCGCTTGCTGCGGCCGATAAGGTTGATGCTAAAATCAAAGCCGGAACAGCTGGTAAGCTGGCCGGTATGGTTGTGGGGCTGAAGGATGTTTTGTGTCACAAAAATCACGGGCTGCAGGCTTCAAGTAATATCCTGAAAGGCTTTGTTTCTCAGTTCAACGGTACAGCTGTTGAACGCATCATTCATGAAGATGCGATCATTATTGGCCGTCAGAGTTGTGATGAATTTGCTATGGGATCTTCCAATGAAAATTCAGCATTCGGTCCTGTAAAAAATGATATTGATAATACACGTGTACCTGGCGGGTCTTCAGGCGGCTCTGCTGTTGGTGTCCAGGCTGATACCTGTCTGGTTTCGCTGGGTTCAGATACCGGCGGTTCTGTAAGACAGCCGGCTGCGTTCTGCGATATCATTGGCTTCAAACCTTCTTATTCAAGAATCTCCAGATATGGTCTTATCGCTTATGCTTCTTCTTTTGATTCCATCGGAATCATGGCAAGAAGTGTTGAAGACACTGCCCTGATGCTGGAAGTTATTTCAGGCTATGATGAGTTTGACAGTACGGTTTCTTCTAAGCCTGTGCCGTCTTATTCTTCTGAATTAAACTTTGCTGGTAAAGCAAAGATCTGCTACCTGAAAGAAGCAGTAGAATCAGAAGGCGTAGCGAAAGAAATCCGCGAAGCAACACAAAAACAAATTGACTTATTGAAGCAGCAAGGCCATACTGTGGAAGCAGTAGAGTTCAAGCTGCTGGATTATATACTCCCAACGTATTATATTCTTACAACTGCTGAAGCAAGCTCGAACTTATCACGCTTCGATGGCGTTAAGTACGGGTATAGAAGTGAGAATGGTACAGACCTGGAATCGATGTACAAAAAAACCAGGTCTGAAGGGTTCGGGAAGGAAGTTCAAAAACGTATCATGTTAGGCACATTTGTATTGAGCGCAGGTTTTTATGATGCGTATTATACGAAAGCACAGAAGGTACGTCGTTTAATAAGAGAATATACAGAGAAGCTTTTGTCGGAATACGACTTTATGCTGTTGCCAACAACAACGACAACGGCATTTAAAATTGGTGACCATGAAAGCGATCCGATTGCCATGTACCTGGCAGATATATTTACTGTGCATGCAAACCTTGCCGGCATTCCTGCAATCTCTATTCCGAATGGAAAAGATGCACAAGGCTTACCAATTGGTTTACAGTTGATGGGACGTGAATTTGAAGAAGCTAAATTATTGGCGTTTTCGAACTATTTATTAAAACAGAATGAAAATTAGAATCACTGCGGTATTGTCTGGTTTATTTGTTTTTGCTTCTACATGCTTTGTGGGAATAAGTCAGACGTATGCCCAAACAGATTCTTCTACGGTAGTTACATCAAGTGACTCTACGATTATTGAAGCAGAAAAAATGGAAGAGGCGATCGTTAAAGATCAGCCTCAGATGTCTTCTGCAGATGATCTGATCGCAAAAAGATTGAAAGCGCTTCAAAACGAAGTGCCATTGGTATATAATGCAAAGATCAAAGGCTTCATTGATTACTTTACGGTGAGAAATGCACGCTATGCATTGGTTATGGAACGCCGCAAACGCGTATATTTTCCAACCTTTGAAGAGATCTTAAAAACGCAGAAAGTACCCGAAGAAATTAAATACCTGGCTATTGTTGAATCAGGCTTGAATGCAAAGGCTGTATCACCAGCCGGTGCAGCGGGCTTATGGCAGTTCATGACTTTTACAGGTAAAGAATACGGATTGAAGCAGGATGAATTCCTGGATGAACGTCTGGATCCCGAAAAAGCAACCGTAGCAGCATGCAGATACCTGACAACACTCTACAATACCTTTAGCGACTGGGAACTTGCACTGGCTTCGTACAACTGCGGTCCGGGTAACGTACGCAGAGCAATCCGCAAATCCGGTTATAAAAAAACATTCTGGCAGATCTATGATTACCTGCCGCGTGAAACAAGAAGTTATGTGCCGCAGTTTGTTGCGCTAACATATGTCATGAATCACATGGGTGATCACGGTATTGTTGCAGACTCGATCGAATATCCAATTGCTTTTGATACCATCAGTGTAAATCAGTATTTCGACCTGTTTACATTCAGCGAGCTGTTGAATATTTGTCCGGATGATATGCGCAAGCTGAATCCTGCAATAAAGAAAGGCGTACTGAACGGAGCTTATTCCTATAAGATCCGGGTGCCGGTTAATCGCATGGCGGAGTTCTATCTCAATAAGGTAGATATTCTTGATGCCTGCGGAAAAGAAGTGCCAAGAGATAATGTGCCTGCCAATGCTTCTTCCATCAGGACTACTACTGCTTCAGCATCGCCGGCTACTACAGCTTCCACACAAAAGATTTATTACACGGTAAAAAGCGGAGACGCGTTGGGAACAATCGCTTCGAAATATCATGTAACTATTACCGATATAAAACGCTGGAATAAATTATCGTCCAATACCATCCGTGTCGGGCAGCGGTTGATCATTTATAAAAAAGTTTCTTCAAGCAGTTCTTCATCTTCTAAAACGACTACTACTACTGCGAAAACCACTACCGGCACCAAACCTGCTACAACACCAAGTGTTTACTATGTAAAGCCGGGTGATTCGCTCTGGACAATTTCGCAGAAGTATCCGGGTTTGTCGGTTGATAAGATCAAGCAGCTGAATGGCTTGAAAAATAATAGCATAAAAGTCGGGCAGAAACTTATTTTAATATAATCTTTTTAGCAGATCTTCTTACTTATATAAATCAGCAACTTTTATGTCTATAAATAAAGAAGACGCTTTAAATTACCACATGCAGGGCAAGCCCGGCAAAATTGAAGTGGTCCCAACCAAAATGTTAAGCTCGCAGTTTGATCTGGCGCTTGCCTATTCACCCGGTGTTGCTGAGCCATGTAAAGAAATTGCCTTAACAAAAGAAGATGTATACAAATACACTGCTAAAGGAAATTTAGTGGCTGTAATATCAAATGGTACAGCTGTACTTGGTTTGGGAAATATTGGTCCGGATGCTTCCAAGCCAGTAATGGAAGGCAAAGGCGTGTTGTTCAAAAAATTTGCCGGCATAGATGTATTTGACCTGGAGATTGATTGCCAGGATCCGGAACAATTCATTAAGATTGTTGAATCGCTGGAGCCCACGTTTGGCGGAGTCAACCTGGAGGATATAAAAGCACCGGAATGTTTTATTATTGAACAGGAGTTGCGCAAGCGCATGACTATTCCTGTGATGCACGATGATCAGCATGGCACAGCAATTATTTCTTCAGCGGCGTTATTGAATGCGCTGGAGATTGTTGGCAAAAAAGCAGAAGAAGTAAAAGTAGTAGTGAGTGGCGCCGGTGCGGCAGCTATTTCCTGTACACGTTTATACAAGCACCTGGGTGTACGCGCTGAAAACATTGTCATGTGCGACATTAACGGCGTTTTAAGAAAAGACAGACAAGACCTGCACGACTCTCAACTGGAGTTTGCTACAGACAGAGATCTGCATACGCTGGCAGATGCCATGCCGGGAGCAGATGTATTTGTAGGGCTATCGGCAGGGAATATTTTAAAGCCGGAAGCATTGCTTACGATGGCAAAAGATCCGATTGTTTTTGCATTGGCAAATCCAACACCGGAGATTGATTATAATCTTGCGATCAGCACAAGGCCTGATATCATCATGGCTACCGGCCGTTCAGACTATCCGAACCAGGTGAACAATGTACTTGGTTTTCCATATATTTTCAGAGGTGCTTTAGATGTGCGGGCAACCGAGATCAATGAAGCGATGAAGCTGGCAGCAGTTTACGCCATTGCCAAGCTTGCGAAAGAAGTGGTGCCTGATACCGTAAACAAATCGTACGGAGATAACAGCATTACTTTTGGTAAATATTATTTAATTCCAAAGCCATTAGATCCTCGTTTGATCACAACCATTTCTCCGGCCGTAGCGAAGGCTGCTATGGAAAGCGGTGTGGCAAAAAAGAATATCGAAGATTGGGCAGCTTACGAAGTTGAACTATTGCAGCGCATAGGTATTGATCAGCGTTTGATGTCACGCATCATCACGCAAGCGCGGGAGAACCCGAAACGCGTTGTGTTTGCGGAAGCAGACAATCTGAAAATTTTGAAAGCAGCACAGATCATTTCAGACGAAGGCATTGCTTATCCGATCTTATTGGGTAATGCAGAAAAGATAAGAGCTTTACTGGCAGAAAATGCTTTAAGCATAAAAAATCATCTTATCATTGATCCGTTTGAAGAAAAGGAAAAGCGGGCTTACTTCGGAAGCCTGCTGCATGAAAAGAGAAAGCGCAAAGGGATTACACAGGAAATCGGAAAAAAATTGATGCGCAACCGTAACTATTACGGTGCAATGATGGTGGAGACCGGCGAGGCAGACGCATTCATTTCAGGTTTGACACAGGAATACGGCGAAACAATCAAACCTGCTTTACAGGTAATCGGTGTGGAGCCCGGCATTAAACGTGTTGCCGGCATGTACATTCTGAGCAATTCAAAAGGCGTGTATTTCTTTTCAGATACAACAGTAAACATGGATCCTACGGCTGAAGAGCTGGTAGATATTATTGGCGTGACAGCAAGAGGTGTGAAGTTTTTCAATTTTGAACCTCGCATTGCCATGCTTTCCTATTCAAACTTTGGTTCAAACGAAGGAGCTGTGCCGACAAAGGTTGCCCTGGCTACAAGACTTGCCAAAGAGAAATATCCGGACCTGATTATTGAAGGGGATATTCAGGCGAATGTAGCCGTAGATACCGCACTTCAACAGGAAATGTATCCGTTCAGTGCGTTGGCTAAAGAAGGCGCCAACACATTTATTTTCCCGGCATTGACATCGGGCAATATTGCCTATAAACTTTTGCAGGAAATCGGAGGCATGGAAGCTATTGGCCCGTTGCTGATGGGCATGGCTAAGCCTGTACATATTTTACAACTAGGTTCATCCGTTCGGGAAATTGTTAATATGGTTGCCATCGCAGTTGTTGATGCGCAATCACAAAACAGCAAAATTAATTTATGATTGCTTACATAGAGGGCAAGCTTACACAAAAAGACCCCACTTTTGTTATTATTGATGTTCAAGGTATCGGCTATCAGGTCCGCATTTCCCTGCACACTTTTTCACAGGTAAAAGAATTAGAAAAAGTTAAAATTCATACTTTTTTACATATCAAGGAAGATGCGCATACACTCTTTGGTTTTGCGGATCTTCTGGAAAAAGAAATGTTTTTACATCTTATATCAATAAGTGGTATCGGACCAGGAACGGCTTTGGTTGTACTTTCCTCCTTGAACCCGATTGAACTTCGCGATGCGATCTCTGCTGAGGATGTCCGCTCGATTCAGGCAGTAAAGGGAATCGGCGCCAAAACGGCTCAGCGCGTGATTCTGGAGCTGAAAGATAAGATGAAAAAAGAGCTGCTGCATGCATCTTCAGATTCTAAACAGATTTTTGCTGTTACGCACAATAGTATACGTTCTGAAGCGTTAACTGCCTTGATAACATTAGGATTTACCAAAAATGTAGCTGAAAAGAATTTAGATCTCATTTTGAAGAGTAATTCTAACACGTTGACTCTGGAAGATTTAATCAAACAGGCATTAAAAATGTCTTGATAATACCCCTCTGTGAACATTAAGAAAAGTATCATACTATCGATTATAGGTTTTTCCCTATTTTTTGTCTTTTGGGCTGCCTGGTCAGGCACACCCTATGGACAAAAATATAACTTTAATCGGTTGTTGATACCTGAGGATAGTACCACTAAACAGACAAAATCCCGCCGGCCTACCTATACCCCGGAAGATCGTTTAGGTGATAAATACAACAACCCTACCGATAAGTCTCCTTTAGAATTGAAGGATCCCGACAATATCACGGAAGAAGTTGAAATTGATTCAGCCACCGGTAATTACATTGTTACGGAGAAGGTTGGTGATATGGAATACCGTACGCAGACCTATCTGACATTCGAAGAATATTATAAATACAAAAACCGGCAGATGCTCCGCGATTACTACCAGAAAAAGGGAGCAGACCCAATGGCCACCGATCCGAAGTTAAATAAGCCCGGCCAGCCTTTTGGATTTACCAAACACATCAAAGGTCTTGAAGGCCCCTTCGGCAGTAACTATGTAGATATTCGTCCAAGCGGTCTTGTTGTGCTTGATTTTGCCGGCCGCTGGCAACGTGTAAACAACCCTACGCTACCAATCAAACAACAACGTAACGGCTTGTTTGATTTCGATGAACAGATCAGTATGAACGTTGTCGGAAAGATCGGTGAAAAATTAAAGCTTACTGTTAACTGGGATACCAAGGCTGCGTTCGAATTTCAGAACAGTGTAAAAATTCAATACACCGCTTTCGAAGAAGATATCATTCAGGGTATAGAGGTTGGGCGTGTAAACATGCCGCTAAACTCTTCGTTGATGACGGGGCCGCAAAACCTGTTTGGTTTTAAAACAAAACTGCAGTTCGGCCGCTTGGCTGTTACAGCAGTAGCCGCAAGGCAAGATGGTAAGCTGGATGAAATTGTAATCGGCGGCGGTGGCCAGGGCCGTACATTCCAGATTAAAGCAGATCAATACGAGCCTTATAGACACTTTTTCTTGAGCCAGTTTTTTAGAGCCAACTACGAAAAATCATTAAAATCAAGCCCAACAGTAACATCAGGCGTACAGGTAACAAGGGTTGAGGTGTATATTACCAACCGTAACAATACAACTGCCAACTTACGGAACGTAGTAGGTTATATGGATCTGGGTGAAGGTGATTCATTGTACCGTCCGGATCTGGCAATCCCTGCGAATGCTGGCAAACACGCTGCATACAATGAAATTAACAGATTATACAGTACCGATCCTACAGCTGCTAGCGTAACGAAATACAGAGATCCGGCAACGCTTGCATCCGATCTTCAAACGAATATCAATCCTTTGTGTAACTGTTCGTTCTCGGATGGGTCGGATTATACATATTTGAAAAGTGCGAGAAAACTTTCAAGCTCTGAATTCACTTTTAACCCAAGCTTAGGATACATAACACTTCAGACCAGAATAAGAGAAGATGAAGCATTGTTGGTCGCTTATGAATATTCTTA
This sequence comes from Cytophagaceae bacterium, assembly GCA_021151805.1. Taxonomy (GTDB): domain Bacteria; phylum Bacteroidota; class Bacteroidia; order Cytophagales; family Cytophagaceae; genus Cytophaga. Next base: position 36,381 of record JAGKWN010000003.1, read on the forward strand.
TGAAGGCAAGATTTACAAAGTCGGTGAATTGAACGAAGATTATGCAACGCTGCCTGCAACAGACATGGTTGTTGCTAAAATGATCAAGCCACCGTTGGTAAAGACAAGGCTCCCGACATGGGATCTGATGATGAAAAACATTTATCAGTTGGGTGTGACGCAGCTTCAGCGCGACAATTTTCAATTCCGTATTATTTATAAGGATGATGCTTCCGGTGCAGATATTCCAAACTTGCAGGAAGGGACTAATACGAAGAATGTACCCTTGCTTCGTTTGACAGGGCTGGATTTGTTGAACCCGAACAATGACCCGTCTCCGGATGGTAACTTTGATTATGTGGAAGGAGTAACCGTTGATTCTAAAAACGGGCGTGTCATATTTCCCGTACTCGAACCTTTTGGTACAAACCTGGAAAAATATTTTCTACCGTCAGAAGCAGACCTGAAACAGAAATATGTTTTCTCAGAATTATATGATTCTACTTTGTCTGATGCACAGCAGATGGCAAGTAAGGATAAATATTTTTTCAACGGACGGTATACAGCAGGGACAGCAAGTGAAATTATTTTGCCTGGCATCAACGTAGCCCAGGGATCAGTGATTGTAATTGCAGGAAGCAACCAATTGCAGGAAGGCTTGGATTATACCGTTGATTATAACCTCGGTCGTATACGGATCATCAATGAAAGCGTACTGGCATCCGGTCAGGAGATTCGCATCCGTTTTGAAAAGCAGGATTTGTTCAACTTCAGGCGAAAGTCATTTTTAGGAACCCGACTGGATTACAAGGTCAATGATAATATTTTATTAGGAGGAACGCTCCTCCATTCGAATGAAGCACCTAATATCACCCGTGTAAACATTGGAGATGAACCGGCAGCCAATACCATCTGGGGACTTGATGCCAGTGTGAAGCAGGACTCAAGATTACTGACACGTGCAGTCGATCTGTTACCAGTAGTGTCAACAAAGGCAAAATCAAGCATTAATTTCCAGGGTGAATTTGCTCAGTTTCTTCCAGGCTACAACAAGATCATTGATAAGAATGGAAATGGCGATGGTGGTATCGCATTCATCGATGATTTTGAAGGAACGAAAACACCGTATGATTTAACACGCTCGCCGATGACCTGGCGCGTGGCTTCTACACCGCAGCGTTTCCCGGAAGCAGCCATCAAAGATACCTCATTGGCATTTTCAAAATACAGGGCAAAATTGGCATGGTATAATATTGATAACCTTTTTTATCGCAGCAATAATGGTTTGCCAGGTTATTTAGCTCAAATCAATAACCACTTTGAGCGGAGCGTTACACAGCAGGAATTATATCCGAACCAGGATGTGAATGTTGCTGTAACAAACATTCCTACCCTTGACCTGGCCTATTATCCAAGGGAGAGAGGTACTTTTAACTACAACTCCAATCTTGATAGCGAAGGTAAGCTAAGAGACTCAACAAGAAACTGGGCCGGTATGACCAAGGATCTGAGGAATGATGTGGATTTTGATAACGCCAATATTCAGTACATCGAGTTCTGGTTGATGAGCCCGTATCAAAAAGAAGAAGATCCGTCTTTTAATAATGGGAAAGGAAAGACTACAACGGTTGATGGAAAACCATTTGATCAAACAAATAAAGGTAAATTATATTTCAACTTAGGTAGTATTTCAGAAGATGTATTGCCGGATCAGGTGCAGTCATTTGAAAATGGATTGCCAATTAATGATGCTGATACATCTTCTATAGATACAACGGCATGGGGGGTAGTTACCAACAAACAATTTATTACCAACGCTTTTGACAACTCTGCCGACTCCCGAAGCAAGCAGGATGTAGGTTTGGATGGATTAAACGATGCAGGTGAAGTTGCCTTCTTTAAAAATTTTACTGCAGCTATAGAAGGTAAATCATTTACCCGCGCGCAAAAAGATAATATCCTGAACGATGTATCGGCAGATAACTTTCAATATTACCTCGGGCAGGATCAGGATGATGCAGAGGCATCAATTCTGCAGCGTTACAAAAACTACCAGCGTACACAAAACAACTCACCGCTGAATTCCGGCGCTACTTTCACACCTTCAAATTCTAATTATCCGGACAACGAAGATCTGAATGGTGACAATACACTGAATACGCTGGAAGAATACTATGAATATGAAGTTGATATTGATCCGAATAAACTTGTTGTCGGACAAAACTATATTGTAAGCAAAAACCAGGCGAACGTTACTCTTCCCGATGGTACCCCTACAACAGTAGACTGGTATCAGTTCCGTATTCCTATCCGTACGCCCGATTCAATTGTAGGAGATATACAGGGATACAAGACTATTAAATGGATGCGTACTTATGTGACAGGTTTTAAATCACCTGTAGTACTTAGAATGGCGCAGTTCCAGCTGGTAGCAAACCAATGGAGAAATTATCAGCTCGATGATCTGGATCAGGGTAATGGCTTGCAGATATCACCACGTTCAGATCTTACCGCATTGGATATTTCGGTTGTGAATATTGAAGAGAATGGCGGCGGCAATCAGGACAGTACATCAACCTATGTTTTGCCCCCGGGCTTTAACCGTGATTACGACGCTACTTCTGTAACAACCCGCAGAACCAATGAACAATCGTTGCGGGAGTGTATCACTGGCCTGGAAGATGGTTATTCAAAAGCGGCTTACAAAGGTGTAAACCTGAATCTGATGAACTATTCACAGATCAATATGTTCCTGCATGCAGAGAGTACGCAGAGTGGGATTAAGGATAAGGATGCGGTTGCTTTTTTACGTTTTGGAACAGATTATGTGAACAACTATTATGAGATTGAAGTACCGCTGTATTTGACAAGTGATCCTATAAATTCCGCAGATCCGAATTATGTATGGCGAAGTGAAAATGAAATCATCATTGCGATCAGTGACCTGATCAATACCAAAGTTGCGCGGAATGCCGCGCATGCTTCTACCCAGGAGCGGTTTGCAAACCCCAATTTTTCAAATCCGAATGGACAAAAATTATATGTCGTTGGTAATCCGGACATGTCGGCCGTTGTAACCATCATGATCGGTTTGCGCAACCCATATGGCGGAAATAAAAACCCATTAAACTTCTGTATCTGGGCAGATGAATTGCGCGCTTCCGGATTTGTTACGCATAGCTCGTACGCGTATGCAGGTAAGCTGAATATGAATCTTGCAGATCTCGGTCAGCTGAATTCTTCCATCCGATATACCTCAGCCGGATTTGGTTCTTTGGATCAGAAAGTGTCGCAGCGGGAACGTGCCAATACCATTGAATATGGTATCAACACAACGCTGAACATGGAAAAATTCATTCCGGGCAAAACAGGAATAAAACTTCCGATGTATATCGGCTATAACAGAAAAGCTATTTCTCCTCAATACGATCCGTTAAACCCCGATGTCACGCTGGCGCAATCGGTCAATAATAGCGATGACCCCTCGGGGTACAAGAAGATGATCATAGACCAAACCGCCACGAAAGCAATCAACTTCACCAATGTTCAAAAGGTGAAGGTGAAGCCGAATGCAAAAAAACATATCTATGATGTAGAGAACCTCTCGCTCTCGCTCGGGTACACCGAAACCAAACGAACGAGTTATGAGATTAAAGATTATACCAATACAAATTACAAAGGTGGTTTGGGCTATAATTATACAAGCCAGGCCAAACCTATAACACCATTCAAATCGATGACCGCCAAAGGTGGTATGGCACCGTTGCTTAAAGATTTCAATTTCTCGCTCATGCCAAGTCAATTGGGCTTTAGAGGAGACCTGAACAGAACGCTTACAAAAACACAATATTATCAATCGGGTCCGTTGACCCCGGGGCAGGTGGCGAATTACCAGAAATCGTTCACGTTCACCCGTACCTATAATATGATGTGGAACCTGACCAAATCAATCAATACGACGTATACAGCCGATGCGTATGCCATCATTGATGAGCCAAACAGAGAGCCGGGAGGTAAAGAATATAGCGATAGTATTCTCTCGAACCTGAAGCATTTCGGGCGTATGAAAACCTTCAACCAGAATATAAATTTCAATTACAAACTTCCGCTGGATAAAATTAAAGCATTGAACTGGACTTCCATGGATTATACCTATGGGGCAGGCTATTCGTGGGCTTCAGGCGCATTGATACAAAGAGATACCTTGGGTAACTCCATTCAGAATAAGCAGAACAATACCATCAATGCCAAGATCGATCTGGATAAATTATATAATAAGTCGAAATTTTTAACGGAAATGAATAAGCCTAAACCTCCAGTGGTGAAGCCCGATCCCAAAGATACATCCAGAAAAATACCGCCTCCGAATCGTACGGCTCTGAAAGCCTTTTTCAAAACGCTGATGATGATACGGAACGCAAACGTATCTTATACTTCTGCACGCAGTACAGACATGGCTGGGTATAAGCCGATACCTAAATATATTGGTTTGTCGGATTGGGAGACTGCCGGAACCATGCTGCCCTTTGTATTCGGATCGCAGGATTCTGATTTCAGGTATAAAGCCGCAGATGCTGGCATGATTTCGAAATCCAGGTCGTTACTTTCTCCTTACAGGCAAACGGTTACAAATACCATTAATGCAAAAATCAACGTAGAGCCTCTCCGTGATTTTAAAATAGTTCTTGAATCAAAAGTTGCAATCGGTAGTATCTATGAAGAACAATTCCGGATTGATAGTACGCGGACGCACTTTGTGTCGGACAACCCACGCAAAAGTGGTAATTACTCCGTTTCTACCATTACAATCTTAACGGCATTTGATAAACATATTGCTGGTTCGATTGATCCGAATTCTTCATCTCATTTCCAGGATTATACTAATTACAGACAGATCATGGCAGACAGGCTTGAAGCAAGTACAGGCCAGAAGTATGAACTTAATTCTCAAAGCGTGTTGATGCCGGCATTCCTTGCAGCCTACATGGGGCAGGATCCGAATAAAACTAATTTAAATGGTGTTGCTAAAATTCCTTTGCCGGGCTGGCAGCTGGATTATGCAGGTTTGGCAAAGATTGCATTCTTAAAAAAGAAATTCCAATCCATTACCCTTTCGCATAAATACTCCAGTACCTATACGGTAGGTAGCTACATCAGTTCCCTGGAATATAATTCAAGTTATATTACCCCGGATGGTAATTTCTATAACTCCAACCAGATTCCTACAGCCTTGAATGCCTCCGGACAAATTATTCCGTTGTATGTACTGAACGGGGTTTCCATAAACGAAGCTTTTGCGCCATTCATCGGATTTAATGCACGTACAAAAAATAAAGTTTCGTATAAATTAACCTATGCCCGGACCCGGATGTTGAATATGTCGCTGACGAATGCCCAATTGACGGAGAGTTACAACAACTCTATTCAGGTCGGAATTGGTTTCGCACGTTCCAATGTACCGATACCGAAGTTTTTCACCCGCGGACAAAAAGTTAACCTGAAAAACGAATTAAACATTCAGATCAACTTTACGATCAATGATATGATTACATATCAGCGGAAGTTTTATGAAAGCGCAACGGTAACGGCAGGTAATACCAACGTTCAGTTCAAACCAACTGTGAGTTATAATATTTCACAGCGGGTTACCATGCAGTTGTATTTCGAACGTACGATCAACAGTCCGAAAATATCTTCTTCTTACAGAAGGGCTACCACGGCAATTGGTTTGCAGATACGATTCACGCTTTCATAATAGGCATGCAAAAGGCTTAATTTTGCTTTCAAGGTAAAAGAGTGTAATTTTGGGTATTAAACTAAAGAATTTATGAACTTTCCTTCTGAATTAAAGTACAGCAAAGATCACGAATGGATTCGTGTTGAAGGTCAGACAGCATATGTCGGCATTACGGATTTTGCACAAAAAGAATTAGGTGACATCGTTTATCTGGATGTAACATCTGTAGGTCAGAAAATTGCTAAAGAAGAAATATTCGGAACCATCGAAGCTGTGAAGACGGTTTCAGATTTGTTCATGCCTGTAAATGCTGAAGTATTGGAATTCAACAATGCGTTGGAGTCTGAGCCGGAATTAGTAAACACAGACCCGTATGGCAAAGGCTGGATCGTAAAAGTAGCCCTTGCTGATGCAACAGAATTAAATGCGCTTTTAGACGCTGCTGCATATACTGCTTTAGTAGGTGCTTAAGCAAAACCACATATCATTCCTCAGAGCGTATGGCCCGGCCATCGTCTGGGGAATTTTTATATTAGTCGCTACCTTAACGCCCGGCAAATCCTTGCCCAGTTCGTCTTTATTCAGATTCGACAAGCTGATTCATTTGTTTATATTCGGTATGTTTGCATGGCTTGTATTAAGAGGCTTATATGCATATCATGCCGTGAAGATTCAGCATATAAAAGCAACATACTTATGGGTTGCATGTGCAACGATTTGCTTCGGTATCAGTATCGAATTGATGCAGCAGTTTATTCCGGATCGCGGAGCTGATATTTATGATGTCATTGCAAACACAGTAGGCATCCTGGTTGCACAGGCGATTTTTTATTTTGCCCACCGAACCAAAACAGCATAATGTTTAAACTGGCACAGGTAATCGCAGCTTGTTTATTCGCTGTGTGTTCATGGGCACAAGATCTGGAACGCGTTCAGCATACCATCAAAGAACTTACTTCTGTAAAATATTATGGCAGAGGTGCCGCGCATGAAGGAGACCAGCGTGCTGCAGATTATCTCGAAAAACAATTTCAGGCTGCAGGATTAAAAACGGTTTCGAACAATACCTACTTTCAACCTTTTCAATATAAGATCAATACCTTTCCGGGTAAGCTGTCCTTAGCAACCGATAAAGGAAAATTAAAACCCGGTATCGATTACATACTGAAATCTACAAGCGGCGCGGGAAAAGGAAAGAAGTGTACAGTCGTATATGTCGATTCCAGTATTTTCAGCAATGACGAAGCCTTGCAGAAATTTCTTCAAAAGGATTTGAAGAACAATGTTGTCGTTTATCAGAAAAAATATTTCAAAGAATTTACTGCGCAAACACCTGATCTGCTTGGTCAGTTGTATTCAGCTGCCGCGATCATTGAGTTGCAGGATAAAAAGCTTACCATGGGGCTGGCAGATAACTCCTTTGATACACCTGTGTTTGAAGTACTGGCTTCTGCATTTCCTGCCGATAGTAAAACTGTAACGTTTGAAGTTGAAAACGAAGTTGTCAATCACACAGCCCGCAACATAATAGGTATGATTGAAGGTACAACCAAAAAAGACTCCTTCATTATCATTACAGCGCATTACGACCACCTGGGCACCCTAGGTAAGAAAACTTATTTTCCCGGCGCAAACGACAATGCCAGTGGCGTAAGTATGCTGCTTGAACTGGCATATTATTACAAAGAACATCCGTTGGAATACAGTGTTGTGTTTATCGCGTTTGCCGGGGAAGAGTCTGGATTGTTAGGTTCTTCATGGTTTGTGAATCATCCGGCAATAGAATTAGCACGCATTCATTTTCTGATCAATCTGGATTTGCTAGGTACAGGAGATGATGGGATTATGGTGGTGAACGGAAGTATTTTTAAAAAAGAATATTCTACACTGGTTGATTTGAATGAACTAAATAAATTATTGCCTGCGGTGAAGATGCGTGGTGAGGCAGCAAATTCAGATCACTATCCGTTTTATAAAAAAGGTGTTCCGTGTTTTTTCATATACACCTTAGGCGGAGTGGCCGCGTATCATGACGTACAGGATATAGCTAAGACTTTACCGCTGACAAAGTATAAGGAAGTATTTACATTGATTCTGCTGTTTAACAAAACCGTATAACAAGCACGCGTAACACTACTATACTAAACAGTGTTACGCGTGTTTGCAGCTTATTTTTCTTCCAGTTTTGTTTCTATATTTTTTAAAATGACCAACTGCTGTGTCTGAATTTCAAATAAGATCTGGATTTGTTCTTCAAGCAGCAGATCGACTTTTTGGTGCAGACTTCTCACTTCTAATTCCGCTTTAAGATTGATCAGGTGATTGTTTTCAGTACGTTTTCTATCCTTTTGTTCTTTTCTGTTTTGACTCATCATAATGATGGGAGCCTGGAAAGCCGCTATGGTAGAGAGTACCAGGTTCATTAAAATAAATGGATACGGATCAAAATCATCGCGATTGGGAGCAAGTGTATTAAAGAGAATCCAGCCAGTAAGGATAACCGTAAAGGAGATAATGAATTTCCAGCTACCGCCGAAATCTGCTACGCTATCTGAAATGCGTTGGCCCCAGGTTAAGGTCTCTTCGGGTTGGTGCAAAAGATTTTCTACAATGAGTTTTTCTTCAGCGATTGCCTGTTGAACAATCTTTTGGAGTTTGGCTAATTTTTCAGCTTCAGATGTCAGGAGTTTGTTTATGTCTTTGTCCATTGCAGTCAATGTTTAAAAAGGTTAGAAGTTTGTTCATGATGGTTCGGAAATACATGAATCCTTACAGTATTTCCGCAATAAATAAAGATGTAAAAGAATTCTGATGACGGCCTGAACTTTATGTGCTACAGGCGTTAACAGTATGTTAAGACAATAAAAAGACGAGTAACAATCAAAAAAATCACTGAGCTATAAAAAATAAAAAGCTTTAGACTCGACGTTCATTGTTCTGACTAAGCCACAAATGTACCCTGCTGTTATGCCATCGGCCAGCAGTCACTATTGTTTGATATTACCTGAAATGGATTTCCATGCAACAGTTATTGTTTGATGTTGGTAGAAATGAATTCCTTTCCTTGTTTGCTGACGATCGCATTTCTTGTCAAAGCACAAATCAACCCGCTGTTGTGCCAACGGCCAACAGCCCTGTACTATTTGATTCGTTCTTAAAAAAAACAATCAGGGCAATTCTTATAAAATAAAAAAGCCTTACTAAATTTTAGTAAGGCTTTCAGGCTCCGCTGATTTTTGAAATATCGAACCAATTTGGTACAGATTTGGAATTGTTATATTTTTTATCTGTTGATTATGAGTGTGGTATGTAGAATGTTGCTTTTATTACTATAAAAGTTTCATGAAGAATATTTCACCAGAATATCGGTTAATCCAGACTTTACTGTAAAAGTTATATGGTGATCGGTATCGGTTCTATAGTATTCATGGTTATTCGTATCTAAATATGTTATTACTGAAGCTGAAGGATGATCATAAGGTATTAGATGCGTGCTAATTCCCATCACTATATCATCATTAAATGGTGGCCAAAAACAAGCACCACTATTTAAGCAGCCACTCTCGGCCCCATGATGTGGGACTTTAAAAAATGCAGTTGCAGGATCTATTAAAGGATTGATATTATTCCAAACATGCTGTTCTCCATCTGCACCAAAAAGGAATTTTTTTCCATCAAACTCTAAATTAAGAATTACTGAATTATTATTCTCATTGTATACATCTATAATACCAGGAGGAGGCCAGAGAATATCGAAAGTCAAGACTCCGAATGGAATTTGTTTTGTATTATCTACTTCTTCAAGTCTCTTAACATTCGACGATCTTCCACCAAACCTTAAAATATTTGATTGCGATGAGTTTCTGATTGATCGAGGAAACAAAAATCGTTTTGTCCCAAAAGTTTTCATTAAAAATGTCAGTCCCTCTCCATGGTCCTGATGTCCATGCGTTAACAATACAAAGTCAAAGTTCGGCTTTTGCGATTCAAAATCAATCTTTAGCTTTTCAAAATATCTTTTTATATAGATATATGAACTTTTGATATTTAAAGAATCATTGCTGTCTATTAACCCAAATGATCTATTGTTTAAATCATCAACAAGCTCAATAAAAATTGAGTCCCCAGCACCTACGTCGATTAATGTAATATTAAGCTCCATTCGATTATTGCTTTTTAGGAAGCTTAAATTCCTCCCCTTTATTATTATCTAAACTTATATTATACTGAAATTCACACCATGCTCGAAAGGCAAATGATTCTTCATTAGAATAAAAAGCCCTGCTTTCGGTTTCTTTAAGAAATTCAGCTAACTGCTTTTGATTTTTACTTAAATTGATGGAATAGATTTTACGAAAAAGATCAAAATCCATTCTAAAAACATTGTTTCTGTATACTTTTTCCTTAATGTCGAAAATAAACTCTGGCAAGTAAATGCTGTTAAGAGTAGTGAATGTAGAATACTCTTTTTCTTCTTCATTAAAAAGTTCAATAGCTTCAAATAATTCAAAAAAATCATCTGGCCTATTAAAATTTCCATCTTGAGAGAACGATCTAAAAATGACGCCTTGCAATTCAATTAGAAAAAAAGGGATTTGCGTACCATTTACTCCAAGCATCCATGGTGTATTTGATCCCATATTTTCAATAACGAAATACTGTGCTCGAATAAGGCCATTTCTATTTTCATCTATAAAAATTGGCACTGTAAATCCTTGTTTAGACATAGAACATTACGAGAAAGTTTACAATAAATCTTTTGGATTAATGATAGAGGACTATGTCCAGTTTGCCTGGCATATTTTTAACGTTAATCCTATAGTGAACCCCGCAACTGAATAAAAACTTCCTGACAAGTAATTCCGGTTTGGTATCTTTCCCCGAAATCTTAGCCATTATGAAACTTCGTTTTTCTTTTGAAAAAATATCAGCGAAGGTGTTTGTCTAAGTGTTGTTTAATATTTTCAGATTGGATATAACTAAACTTTGGAGGAAGTGCATTTCCGATAAGAAGAGCAAGTGACGTTTTATCTATATCAGTAGGGAATTTATAATCCTTCGGAAATGATTGAAGTAATGCAGCTTCTCGTGGGGTAATGACCCGATCAAACTTTGGATGTAAAAATCTTCCTTTTGATGGGTTCAAGCAACCACCTGTAATGGTCGTTGAATGATCATCCCATCTCAGTCTTCCGTAAACATCATTAAAGCCTACATTTTCCTTTTTATGGCATTCTAACAAATATTTCTTTGGAAGATCTTTTCTACTTCCTCCATCTTTTGGAATCAATTTGATCATTTCCATGATTTTCTCTGAATGTTTCGCTGTAATCTTGTGTAGAGGATCTTTTGTTCTACTTATAGATTCCAATTTTCCGATTGCATCTCTTACGGTAACTCTTTCTCCGGTAGGTTCCGCAACCTCAATTTCCCCCAGAAGAGAACCAACTAACACTAATCGTTTTCTATTTTGAGGAACACCATAATCTTTAATATTTACTACTTTATACTTTGGATTATACCCTAAATCTTTTAGCTCTTTCACCATCTTTTGGAAAAGATAATAATCTTTAAGTCCTGGGACATTTTCCATCATAATTGTTAAAGGTTTTAATTCTTTGACAAATCTCAGAAACTCCATCACCAAGCTATTCCTGTCATCCTTAATGCTTCGTTTTTTGTTTAATCTCCTTACGGAAGAAAACCCTTGACAAGGAGGACAGCCTGCTAAAAGATGAATTTTTTTATTTTCAGTAATTTGTGTTAAGTCTTCTGACTTTATATCCCTTATATCTGACTTTATAACCTTAGTTTTCTTATGATTTAGTTTATAAGCAGACACAGCAAGGTCATTTAGCTCAATAGCTGCTTGAACTCTAAAGCTTGCTTGGTGCATACCTTCGGATAGCCCCCCGCAGCCCGAAAACAAATCCATTCCGATATATTCTTTTTTTCTCAACTTTACGTACTTGATTTACATTAAATTATACGTAAAATTATTACTTTTAAACATAAAAACCCTACAAATAAAAAAAATGACCAGCGTAATTGATTCCATATTAAAAAGCAAACTGACAAAAGAACAATATGAAGCAGCAATTGATACAAGTAATTGTATACTTTGTCTTGCTTGTGCAGGCTCAGGCAAATCCAGAACACTTGCATTTCGGATTGCGAGACTGATTGACGAAGGTAATGCTCCGGATAATATTGTTGCATTCACTTTTACAGAAAAGGCCGCAGATTCTATTAAAAGGCGAGTTGCTGAAGCACTAGGAGAAGCTGGTATACCTACTGCAATTGTAGGTGCTATGTATATTGGTACGATACATTCATACTGTAAAGTGTTGCTGGGGGAGATGGATGCAAAATATAGACAATTTGAAGTTCTTGATGAAAATGGTCTCAAATTGTATCTTATTTCCCGATATGCACAGCTTGGATTGAATAATCTTAGAACATACAAAGCCGCTTCCTATTTTGAAACCATTAATGAAGTTTCCAATGCTTGGAAGACCAGCAATGAGGAGTTACTATCATTTGATGAGATTGAAAGCAATGAACCTGTATTGGGAAAAATTTTAAAAGATCTCAAAACTAATCTTGAGAGAGATCATTTCATTGATTTTTCTCTGATGATACGTTTAGCAGTTGAAGCACTTCATAACAACTCTCCTCGAATGACGAATGCTTTAAAGCACTTCAAACATTTAATGGTTGATGAATATCAAGACGTAAATCCTTTGCAGGAGAAGTTAATTCAAGGGTTACATGCCAAAAGTGAATCTTTATTTGTGGTTGGGGATGATGATCAGGCAATATATGGTTGGCGAGGAGCGGATGTTAAAAATATATTGTCTTTTGATAGACGGTATTCAAATGTTAAGACGCATATTCTATCGGAAAATTTTCGCAGTACTCAGGCTATTGTTGAGTCATCAGATACATTTATTCAAACTGAATTATCTGCTTCTCGTTTTACAAAAACCCCTTACTCTCATTCCTCCGGCAATATTCAAGACTACAGAAATTTATGGTTTGATTCTCGTCAGGACGAAGCCAATTGGGTTGCAGATAGAATTGCTGCATTACTGGGCACAAAATATGTTGAAAAGGACGGAACAGAGCGAGGATTAACTCCCGGCGATTTTGCGATATTAATGAGATCCATTAAAAGATCATGGAATCAAAATAACTTACCTCCAAAGCACCACGAGTTTACAGAGGCATTAAAACAACGTGGAATTCTTTATACCATGGAGTCGGAAGGAGGGATATTTGATAGGCAACATGCGAACGTTGTACGGGGGACATTTGAATTACTTAGAAATGCAGCTCCTCAAAGACAAATTGTAATCGATCATTTTACACAAAATATTCTTCCGGTTTTCCCTAATGCTGATAGAGATGTATTAATTGATGTAATAACAAATTGGAACATTAAAATACATTCCCCAATTGCTCCAGGTGCACCCAGACGAAAAGTCTATCCGCAAGACTTCTTACACGATTTACTCAATGCTTTTGGAGTACATAAAAGTCCATTGGATGAAACTGTTTGGCGAGATTTAGGTGTATTTAGTAAGATAATACTTGATATCGAAAAAATATTTGTCAGTATTGATTCTCCTTATAGATATGGAGATGTTTTGAATTTTATTGGAAATGTTGCTCAGTCAGGCTATGAACTTTCAAACTCGGATTTAATTATTCGTCCTGATGCCGTTACAATTTCAACGATTCATAAAATGAAAGGCCTTGAATTCCCTTGTGTCTTTATTGTGGATGTTGTCAACAGGAGATTCCCGGGAGATAATAGCTCATATAGTGGTTGGTTACCATCAGTTTTAATGCAGGCTGCAATTGCTCGAGGGGCTTATGGATCAACAAGATTTGATGAAGCAAGGTTGTTTTATACAGCAATGACAAGGGCTGAAAGATTCTTATATGTTACAGGAGCAGCAAGTCAACCGGATACTAAAACAGCAAAAAAACCTTCAGTATTTAAAACACGATTAACACATCCAGATATATTAACAACCGAAACAGGTTTACCAATAAACCATACCACGGCTACACCAACTAAGCGATTCAATGAAACCGAGATGCCGACAAGTTTCACGGAAATAAAGGATTATCTCGCATGTCCTATGAGATATAAATTTCGCAAAATATTAAGCTTCAGTCCACCAGTGCCCGAGTTATTCGGTTATGGTTTGACCACACATACTGCTATAAATAAAATACATCAAGAATTTCAAAATAAGATACCAACTGGTGCAGAAGCAGAACAGATTACTAAAGACATCTTTCATTTAAAGCATCTTTTCCCCAGTAAGGATCCCGTGAATTCACCCGGGCCTTATGAAAATGCACTAAATTCTTCCAGCCGAATAGTCAAAAAGTATGTAGAGGATTACTCTTCTGACTTCAATCAAAAGAGACAGTTAGAAGTTGATTTTGACATTAAAGCCTCAAAGGCATTAATTACTGGCTCCATCGACTTGTTATTAAAAGAAGATAGTCAGGGGAAAATTCTTGATGCTATGGTAATTGATTTTAAATCTATGGAGCATCCATCAGCACAAGATGTATTCTTTTGGATTGACCTTTCTCTTCAAGTTCAACTTTATGCTCATGCGTCTAAAATCGTTTTGGGAGAAAATGCCAAAACAGGAGCCGTACATCTATTAAAAGAAATTCAGGATAGAACAAAAAGTAGAATTGAGATTCCAATTCATGACGATGCAATAAAGGCTGCAATTGAAAATATTGAATGGGCTGTAGATAGAATATTGAATAATGATTTTCCCAAAAGACCCAGCACAAAAAAATGTGAGGAGTGTGATTTTCATAAAATATGTTCAAAGTCAATAGAAAACTTTAAGGTCACAAATACTCCACCAGAAGTTTTTATTCCGGATGCAAATACAAAAAAGATTGCTGTAAGAGCTTTTTCTGATATCGTATAATGGAAAATTTAGCAAAGCCAATCAATTAATTTTATTGTTTTAAATTAATTGATTGGCTTATATTATTAATTCCTACTGTCAAGATTAATGAACGATCAAGATCATACATATCAATTCTATTTCCCAAACTATTTTAGTGCACAAAATACTTTTGTTAAGTATCTGAAACATTCAAATAAATACGAGGACTATTGTTTTGGGAAGGTTGAAGCTTATTATATTGACCAGGAAAACTATGGTACAAGACGTGTATTGCCTGGAATATCAGATGATGAAAAATACAGGCGTGAATATTTGTGGAACGAATTTACAAACTGGCTTAAATGGAACAAATCAGGGAGAAATATTTTTTCATTTTCAGAAGATCTGTTACAAATGCTTTCGCATACCGATGTTGATGATGTTGAGCTTGACTCTCTTAAATTTCCTTACGATAATTTTTATTTGTCATTACGGCATTTAAAACTACCATTTATTGCACAGGAAGAAAATTTAATAGATGGTGTTTATGTAAACATAGAGTATAATGATAATCTTGATGAAGAGTCTACTTTTGACTTTTCAATTATACTTGACTTCGTAGGTGATTATGAAAAGTATGCGATTAAATACAACGACTCTGTTTCAGAGATTTTCAATTTTACATTTAAACGATTCAATATAGCACTTGATAAAAAACAAGGGATCAAAAATATTCACCAAGCACTTTTAGATCACAAAGAGTTTTTTAGGCAAGAGATTGTTTTAAAAGAAACAAACGGAGATAAAGTTATAGATATCTTTCAGTTCAATCAACAATTAATTGAGCGGACTATTCGTGTAGTGATTAACAGTTTATTGTATCTATCTTTGCCTGATAGAGATTTAAAACAGAATTATGGAGATCTTCCAGTTCATCTTAGTACAAAGTTATCTAATGCAAAAACTAAGAGGAAAAAGGAAGTCGTAGAGCAAGACATCAAGCAGGCGGGCTTTACGAAAATTAACTTTGTGGGGCAGAATTTCAAAGGAATAATTAATCAGCATAAAAAAGCTGCTGGTGAAGTACCTACACATTGGAGGCGTGGACATTGGCGAAATCAAAGATATGGTGAAGAACTCATAGAATCACGACTAATTTGGATTAGGCCAACTATTGTAAATAAGGCCATCGGAATTGCGGAAAAAGGTCACATCTATTATAACTAATCACCTGTTTTGAAACATTTCAGTAATGAATCCAATTAGCTCATCAGATTACAAATCTTGACTAAAATTTCTAAACCGTAAGTTTAAATCTGTTGTTTGTCCGATATAGAATTTATCTAGTTTGCCGGAATAGAGTATATATACGACAGTCATAAAAAATAAAATAAAAAAGCCTTACTAATTTTAGTAAGGCTTTCATGCTCCCCCTCTTGGGCTCGAACCAAGGACCCCATGATTAACAGTCATGTGCTCTAACCAGCTGAGCTAAGGAGGAGTGTCTCCGAATTGGGAATGCAATATTAAGGCTTTGTTTTGTATAAAACAATACCATTCCACAAAAAAAATACATCTTATTCATTATGAGTTCATTTAATTTGTAAATTATTTCGAAGAAGGAATAAAGCCCAGGTTTCACACCTTTTTCAGGCTTAAACCGTCTATATAAAAAATAAAAAAAAGCCTCATTCGTTATATAAAGACGGAATTGAAGGATTTTAATTGAACAATGTATAATTTAGCAGCAGTTAATTGTATATCACTATGAATTTGAAAAAATTAGGAATCTTAGTCGTTATTTCATCCATTTTCGGTGGAGTTGTGGCCCTGACCGGGTATCATTATTTTATCAAAAAAAGTGAATTTACAACCATCGAATCGATGCAGCACCATGCATCATTTGCAAACCTATCTGATACAACCGGACTTACTGTACCTGCAGGCTTAAACTTCATCGTTGCTGCCGAACGCACTACACCTGCGGTAGTACACATTAAAACAACGTACATGCCAGAGACTGTGCGCCCTAAAACACGCGACGAAGAGTTGTTCCGTTATTTTTATGGTGATCCGTATGAAGATTACAACCAGCCACGCGAAGCTTCAGGCTCAGGCGTTATCGTTACTGCCGGAGGTTATATCGTAACCAACAACCACGTAGTCGATAAAGCATCAAAAATTCAGGTGGTGCTTAACGATAAAAGAACATACGATGCGAAGCTGATCGGTACAGACCCGACAACCGATTTAGCGCTGATCAAAATTGAAGAAGTCAACCTGCCTTATGTTGCTTATGGTAACTCAGATCAGGTACGTATTGGCGAGTGGGTACTGGCAGTAGGTAACCCGTTCAATCTTACTTCAACTGTTACAGCAGGTATCATCAGCGCAAAAACGCGTAGCATCAATATCTTAAGGGATAAAGACAATATGGCCATTGAATCGTTCCTGCAGACAGATGCAGTTGTAAACCCTGGTAACAGTGGTGGTGCACTGGTAAATCTACGTGGCGAACTGATCGGTATCAATACCGCAATTGCCAGCCCGACGGGGGCTTACGCAGGTTATTCTTTTGCTGTACCGGTTTCGTTGGTGAAGAAAGTGATTGATGACTTGATGAATTACGGACAAGTGCAGCGTGGTATGCTGGGTGTTGTTATTCAGGACATGACAACAACACTTGCCAAAGAGAAAGGTATAGACTTTATAACAGGTGTATATGTTGGTACGGTAAACCAAGGCAGCGCTGCAGATCTTGGCGGTATCAAAGAAGGAGATATCATAACAAAAATCAATGATATCAGCATCAACGCAACCACGCAGTTACAGGAAGTTGTAGCCCGTTACAGACCTGGAGATAAACTGCAGGTTAAATATATCCGCAAAGGAAAAGA
This sequence comes from Cytophagaceae bacterium, assembly GCA_021151805.1. GTDB lineage: Bacteria > Bacteroidota > Bacteroidia > Cytophagales > Cytophagaceae > Cytophaga. The sequence continues at coordinate 53,927 of JAGKWN010000003.1, forward strand.
ATCAGAAACATCTGTTACACTGAAAAATAAATTAGGCGATGTGGCAATTGTTCCGAAAGATGACAATTCCGTTAAAACAAAATTAGGAGCTGATCTGCAGCCGATTTCAGGTGGAGAAATGAGTATACTTGAAATTACCGGCGGTGCGAAAGTGGCTAAATTATATGCGGGTAAATTGAAAGAAGCCGGAGTAAGAGAAGGCTTCATCATTACATCGATTGATAAAAAGCCGGTAGGTTCTCCGGAAGATGTGGTACGTATCCTGGAAGGAACAACCAACGGCGGTATTCTAATGGAAGGTATCTATCCAAATGGTAAAAAAGAATTTTATGGAATAGGTTGGTAATCTATCTCCCGAAATAGTAAATTTAAAAAGTGTCCGAATGGACACTTTTTTTGTTTTATCACGTATGCATAATTATGAACCCGGTGACTAAAGATATATTTTCAGCATTTTCGATTTCCGATATAAATCCGGCTGCCATGTCGGGTACAAAAGTCTGGAGAGGGAAAGATGTATTTGCAAAGAATACACCTATTGATGGAACAGTATTGGCAAAAATTGAAAACAGTACGAAAGAGATTTATGATGAAGTAGTCCGTCAGGCACAAGACGCTTATCCGGTGTGGAGTGCGCTGCCGGCGCCTAAACGCGGAGAGATCATCCGTCAGATTGGCGATTCTTTCAGAGTACATAAACAGCAGCTTGGTGCATTGGTTTCTATCGAAACCGGAAAATTATTGCAGGAAGGTTTAGGCGAAGTGCAGGAGATCATTGATATCTGCGACTTTGCAGTAGGCTTGTCACGCCAGTTGTATGGCTTAACCATGCACTCGGAAAGACCGGAACACCGTATGTATGAGCAATACCATCCACTAGGTGTTGTAGGTATTATATCGGCATTTAATTTTCCGGCTGCGGTATGGTCGTGGAATGCAATCATAGCTGCGGCATGCGGCAACGTAAGTGTTTGGAAGCCCTCTGAAAAAGCACCTTTGACAGCGCAGGCGTGTCAGTGGATTGTGGCTGAGGTATTAGTAAAAAATAATTTACCCGGGGGAATATTTTCATTCTACCAGGGCGGAGCTATTCAGGGTTCGTGGCTGGCAGAAGACGAGCGTATCGCGCTGGTATCTGCAACGGGCTCTGTGGCTATGGGCAAGAAGGTGAACCAAACAGTAGCCGGTCGTTTAGGGAAAGTATTGTTGGAACTGGGTGGAAACAACGCCATCATAGTAACGGAAAAAGCAAATCTTGAAATAGCTGTAAGAGCCATTGTGTTTGGTGCGGTAGGTACTGCGGGGCAGCGTTGCACAACGACCAGAAGGTTGATTGTGCATGAAGATGTATACGATACATTACTCACTTCTTTACTGAAAATATATGAGCAGCTCCCTGTCAATAATCCATTAAAAGACGGTACGCTTGTTGGTCCGCTGATTGATCTTGCCGCTGTTGAACAATATGAAAAAAGAATTGCTGCGGCAGTAAAAGAAGGCGGCAAATTACGAGCAGGAGGAAAGCGGATCTTTCCTGAACATTGTGCCGAAGGATATTATGTAGCGCCGGCAATTATTGAGGCTGCGGCATCTTTACCATCGCTGCAGGAAGAAACATTCGCACCTATTTTATATGTAACAAAATATTCCGGTGCCGTTGAGAACGCAATCGGAATGAATAATAATGTACGTCAAGGCTTATCTTCTTCCATTTTCACCCAGGATATGCAGCAAATGGAAAAGTTCCTTTCGAATAAAGGTTCAGATTGTGGAATTGCCAATGTTAACATAGGAACATCCGGTGCAGAAATTGGAGGGGCCTTTGGCGGAGAAAAAGAAACTGGCGGAGGCAGGGAGTCTGGTTCCGATAGCTGGAAAGCTTATATGCGCAGACAGACCAATACGATTAATTATAGCGACACCTTACCTTTGGCCCAGGGCATTAAATTTGATTTATAAATCAGTATATTGCATTTGAGTAGAATTGTTTATATTTGAATAACTAGCTTTTTTAATTTATGAAAAATACCGAAACGGCCGTTGATACCAAGTACCACTCGATTATGTTGGTTGATGATAATGAGATCGACAATCTTATTAATCAGAAGATGATTGAAGCAGCGGGCATTTGCACGCATATTTTTGTGCATTCAGGGGCGAGAAGTGCAATTGAGTTTTTAAAGAATATAGAGAAATTGGCTAAAGGTTCTCTGGATTTATATTTGCCTGATTTGATTTTCCTGGATATTGATATGCCTTTGATGGATGGATTCCAATTTTTGGAAGAGTTTGAAAAAATGTCTGATATGATCAAGGAACAATGCAATGTGATTATGCTAACCTCTTCACTGAATCCTCAGGATTTGATGAAAGCAAAGAAAAATAAGCACATTGTTAAGTACATCAACAAACCTCTGACCTTAGATAACCTAAGAAAGATCTAAAAAATAATCGTTTGATTATACCTCAACAAGTTTGTCTATAAAACTTTCGTTCAGGTTGATATAGTTAAACGGAGAATAATATTGCGGTAAGACTAAATTAAGTTTATCTACAAGAAGACTTAATTTAGTCTTTTTGCCTTTTTTAGTATCGTTTAACGCAGTTTTACAAATCTTGATGATAAGTATGGCGTGCGCGCACTCATCTTTACCTAATAAACGTATCTGGCGCTGAATGCTGTTAACAAGCTGGTTGAACAGGTCATGATCTTTCAGCATTACATATTGTAACGCCAAAAACAATTTCACTTCCAGGAAGGTATTCGGGTATTTTTTCAGTGAAGTTTCGTTCAGCAGGTTGTTCAGGAACTTTGCCGCTTCATCATACTTCTCAGCAAAGAAGCAACCAGAAACGCGGTAGTTCATGTACACCACATATTCCGGCAAGTTGTGTTTGTTGATTTCGTAATCTTCAAACAACTCCTTGGATTCGCCATACATCATCTTCTCGGTACGTTCTGATAGGTAATACTTTTGTTTTGCAAGAAGTATCGCCGGAGAGAAGGTATATAGAGAATAATTGGAAACAAACATCGGCAATGATTCGCTGATATCATCTATGCCTTTATTCAGGCGTGAAGTGCTGTCTGTTAATTTGAAATATTCAATCTTCAGATAATCCAGAACAAGGATTAAGTGGTAGTAGGTCGCATCCAGGTAGTACTGGTCAAAAATAGTCTGAATAGCTTCAAATGTGGTCTCCATTTCAGGTCTTGCCACTTTTAAAACCTTTAGTTCATGAAAAATATTTACGAAAGATTGGAACACGAACAAACGGTGCGACTGGTATAGGTTGGCGATATTGTTCATCTCGCTTTGCATTAGTTCCAGACCAATTTTATCAGATTCGCTGCCTGTTAGAAAATATTCACCATACTTTTTGAAATAATTCCCCAACATGTCTTCCGCTTTATCCAGTGCAAGCATGTAAGCTACGTGGCGGTTATAAAGCTGGGAATAAGCGAAATGATCTTCGGGACTATTGATCAGTAATTTTTTTAATGTTTTATAAATGATTGTCAGTTCATTCGACAAATCATAATCAATCAATTCTTTTTCCAGTTTTTTCAAAGAAGCAATAGCAATGGCGCGCTTCTTTGTAAAAATAATATCATGTACCGTAGCTACTTTTTTGATCAGGGAAGTTCTCGGACTTTCCATCTCCTGAAGCAGATACTCCTCAATTTTTTGATTTAATCTTGAACGAAGGGTGTAATATGCATTGTTATTTACTTCCAATTCTTCCATGATACGCGTATCAGAAAGCTGCTTTTCTCGCATAAATTTCAACAGGTAAGCAGATTTTTCCGCATTGCTGTTTATAAGAGAATCGTAAATAGCCGTATAATCCTTGGTGGAGAGCTGTTTAATGATGTTTTTAAGCTTTGACATGAAAAGTAATAATTAAACAATACAAATTAAGTACTAGTATATGTTTGTATTAGCTAAAGTAATAAAAGTAGCGTTATTTATCTAAACAATACACATATATTAATGAACATACCAACCCTTTATTTTCAGCGGCTGACAAATGTAATCCGTTACTCAGGGTTTCTCAAGAATCGTCTTCAGATTTGTCAGTCCTTCGTCTAACTGTTTGCCCAGCATGTGATCCATGTTCATGAACAGGAACATGACATTCATGGGGAATTCTATTTTGCCACCGACCGTCCACGTTACTTTTGTTTCTGCCTCATCCAGCGCCGTCGTTTCAAGGTAAGCATAGTTGGTTGTTTCAACTGGTTTCTTAAACCGCAGTTCCGTCTCGATTCGTTTTTGAGGAATGATCTTCATAATTTCCTGCTCTCCCTCGCCAACTTTTTTTACTTTGCTGTTCCATCTCGAAACAAAACCTACAGCAGCATCAGAGCCTGTATATGACTTTATACTGTTCGGGTCCATTTTAGCCCATACGCCATAATTATTCTGGTTCCGGATGTGAGATACATAATTGAAAACTTCCGGAGAAGCGCGGTAGATCACAACAGATCGTGACACTTCAAATTTTTTACCAGAGGAAAGTCCGATTAACACTATGATTACAGCAAGAATAAGTACGGTTATGCCGGTAATTTTTAAAAGTCTCATATAGTCAAAAGTAGAATGAATTAAAAAAGAAACATTTCCGTTTTAAAATCTATGATTTTTATAGCGCATATAAGAAGGGGTATCTGAATGCATAAGCTTTTACGGATCTTTACAGATTTGGTTTTTGCTGGAAGGGCCAGTTTTAATTTAAACCAATATAGTAAAATTTATAAATCAAGTATGTTAAAAAAAACGGTTTAACCCCCGTAAGAATTAAACCGTCATGTGGAGAATATCGGGCTCGAACCGATGACCTTGGCGCTGCCAGCGCCACGCTCTAGCCAACTGAGCTAATCCCCCGTGTTGAAACGCTCAGCAAAGATATTGTAATTATTTGATTTACAATACGCGTCTGGCACCCACTAAAATACTTTCGTAATAGCTCACATACAGATCACTTTCAACAACTCCGAGCTTTGTTGATGAATGAATAAATTTCACTTCTCTTGGCCCTTTGACAGCGCTTACCAAACCCACATGAACTACTTTCGATCCGCCTTTTTTATCTGTAAAAAATACCAGGTCGCCGGGAATCAGGTCGCTGTATTTTACGGCAGAGCCCAGTTTACTTTGTTCAGCAGAAGTTCTCGGCAACGTCATGTTTACTTCTTTAAAACACAGCAGCATTAGACCTGAACAGTCGAGGCCTGCTCTGCTTGTGCCGCCGAATTTATAAGGTGTGCCGATATAAGAGCGTGCAGTGGATATAACTTTATCAGCTTTTTGATTACCTTGATGCTGTTTTGTTGCAGCCTGTTCTGTTTTTGTTTTCTTTTCCTTCGAAGGTTTCTGTTTTGAACCTTTACAGCCGATCAGAAAACAAAGCAATAAACCGATTGCACAGAAACGGAAATAATTCATTGGGCAAGTTGAATTTTAATATATAAGCTTACTATGTGTGGAATTACGGGAATTTTTGCATTTAATCAAATAGGATCTTTCTATATGATCAATTTGGGGAAAAGTATGGAGCTGCTTACCCATCGTGGCCCGGACGGCAGAGGTACATTTATCGAAGATCTTATCGCACTTGGCCACAGGCGCTTGTCGATCATTGATACAATCAATGGTCGACAACCCATGCACGACCAGTCAAACCGCTATGTGATCACATTCAACGGTGAAATTTTCAATTATAAAAAACTCAGGAAAGAACTTATTGCGAAATTCAGCTGCACATTCAATACCGAATCTGATACGGAAGTATTGTTAAATGCCTATATACATTGGGGTGTCGAATGCTTGTCAAAGCTGAGTGGCTTCTTCGCTTTTGCAATTTATGATAAACATACACATGAAATTTTCATTGCGCGCGACCGCTTTGGAGTAAAGCCATTGCTATATTATAAAGATGAAGATAAGTTTGTTTTTGCCTCTGAAATGAAAGCGCTGCTGGCATATAATGTTCCGAAAGAAATAGACTTTACTTCTGTTCAGCAATACTTTACACTTGGCTACATTCCCGAACCGGACTCTATATTTAAAGACATAAAAAAAGTAGCAGCCGGCACCTATATGCTGGTCAGCAAAAGGCAAATCATTTCAAGAAGATATTACCAGATACCGGAAACGGTAAAAAGAAATCAGAGCGACTCTTTTGAAACCGCTTCTCAGAAAGTGCAGGAGCTGGTTGATGTATCCATACAGGACAGGCTGGTGTCGGACGTTCCTGTCGGAGCTTTTTTGAGCGGTGGCATTGATTCTTCTGTTGTGGTAGCAACGGCAGCAAAACATGTAGAAAAGCTGAACACATTCTCTGTAGGCTATAAGGATGCGGCTTTCTACGATGAAACAAAATCTGCCGAATTGGTTGCCAAAACATTTAATACCAACCATACATCTATTATTTTAAGCAACAGGGATATTGCCGACAATATTATGGGCTGCCTGGAAAGCATGAGTGAACCTTTTGGTGATACCTCATCCCTGCCCCTGTATGTATTGTCTAAACATGTGGCTCCGTCTGTAAAAGTTATTTTATCCGGAGATGGCGCCGATGAATTATTTGGTGGCTATAATAAACACAAAGCCGAATGGCTGGTGAAGAATCCTACACTACAGCTGCAATGCGCACGTTTATTACATCCGCTTCTGAAAATGTTTAAAGGTAGTCGTGAATCGGAATGGGGCGACAAATTGAGGCAATTAAACAAATTAAATGACGGCCTGCACCTGAGTGATGCAGAACGGTACTACGTGTGGTGTTCAATTTTTCCGCAGCAAGAGCAGGGACAGATGCTATTGGCGCAGCATCTGAATGAAACCGAATACAAGGCAAGAAAGGCTGGTGTTTTAAAAAGGTTTGCGAATACAAAATATGATCTCAACCTTGTGCTACACACAGATATGGAGCTGGTACTGGGCAGCGACATGCTCTTTAAAGTAGATTCTATGTCGATGGCAAACGGGCTTGAAGTGCGCGAGCCGATGATTGATTATCGACTGGTGGATTATGTAACAGCACTGCCTTCAGAGTACAAGGTCAACAGCAAAGGCACAAAACTACTGTTAAAAAATGCATTTAAGGATGTATTGCCGGATAAGATCCTGTCTAAACCCAAGCATGGCTTTGATATTCCGTTGACACAGCTTTTTTCAAAAGACCTGAAAAACTGGATTGTAAATGAATTGCTGGAAGAGTCATTTATAGCCAAACAAAGTATTTTTAATTGGAATTATATAAATATATTAAGAAGTAGTATAGTCAAAAATAATAATCTGGATGAAGCCCAACTCTGGTCAATCATTGTTTTTCAGTTTTGGTGGAAGAAATTTATGCATGAACCGGCAAAATGATACAAGTTGTATTTTTGTTATAATATAAAATTTCCTACATTCGAAGAATGTTGTAATAAACAATAAATTTTAAATATGAAGAAGGCATTAATTACTGGCGTTACAGGTCAAGATGGCGCTTACCTAAGCGAATTTTTACTGAAAAAGGGTTACGAAGTGCACGGCGTAAAAAGAAGATCATCGTTGTTCAACACAGACAGAATTGATCACTTATACCAGGATCAGCATGAGAAAAACGTAAAATTCAAATTGCACTACGGTGATTTGACAGACTCTACCAACCTGATCCGTATTATCCAGGAAGTACAGCCGGATGAAATTTATAACCTGGGTGCCATGTCTCACGTGAAAGTGAGTTTTGATACTCCTGAATATACAGCCAATGCAGATGGTATCGGTACACTTCGTATTCTTGAAGCAATCCGCATTTTAGGACTTGAGAAAAAAACAAAAATCTACCAGGCATCTACCTCTGAATTGTATGGTTTGGTACAGGAAGTGCCGCAAAGAGAAACTACACCTTTTTACCCACGTTCTCCATATGCAGTAGCTAAAATGTATGCATACTGGATTACAGTAAACTATAGAGAAGCATATAATATTTTTGCGTGCAACGGTATTCTTTTCAACCACGAATCTCCGTTACGTGGTGAAACATTCGTTACAAGAAAAATTACAAGAGCTGTTGCAAGAATTGCCTTGGGTGCACAGGATAAAGTATATTTGGGCAACCTGGATTCTAAACGTGACTGGGGTCATGCAAAAGATTACGTTGAAGCAATGTGGTTGATTTTACAGCAAAAACAAGCAGAAGATTTTGTTATCGCTACAGGCGTAACAACAACTGTTAGAGATTTTGTTAAAATGGCATTTGCGCGAGTAGGTATCACGGTTGAATTCAAAGGTAAAGGCGTAAAAGAAACAGCTGTTGTTGTTGCATGCAAAAACAAAGAGTTCCAGATTAAAAAAGGAACAGTTGTGGTTGCGGTAGATAAAAAATATTTCAGACCAACAGAAGTGGATTTATTAATTGGTGATCCTGCAAAATGTAAAAAGAAATTGAAGTGGAAACCAAAGTATAACCTACAACAGTTGGTGAATGAAATGGTTGATTCAGACGTTCAATTATTCAAAAAAGATGAATATCTGAAAAAAGGTGGATTTACAACATTGAGCCAATTCGAATAGTAATGAATAAGAACAGTAGAGTATATGTAGCCGGACATCGCGGCATGGTTGGTTCTGCACTTGTTCGCCTGCTTGAGAAAAAAGGCTTCACAAATATTATTACCCGTACTTCCAAAGAGCTTGACCTGAGAGATCAGGCTCAGGTTAAAGCTTTTTTCCAGGCTGAAAAACCGGAGTTTGTATTTCTGGCAGCAGCTAAAGTAGGAGGTATTCATGCGAACAATGTATATCGCGCTGATTTCATCTATGATAACCTGATTATGGAAGCGAATATTATACATCAGGCGTATGAAACGAAAGTAGAAAAATTATTATTCCTGGGTTCTTCATGCATCTATCCAAAGATGGCTCCTCAGCCGCTGAAAGAAGATTACCTGCTTACAGGAACATTAGAATCAACGAATGAACCGTACGCAATTGCTAAGATCGCAGGTATCAAAATGTGCGAAGCATACAAGGATCAGTATGGCTGTAATTTTATTTCTGCCATGCCGACAAACCTGTATGGTCCGAATGACAATTACGATCTGAACAATTCACACGTATTGCCAGCCTTGTTAAGAAAATTCCATGAGGCAAAGAAAAATAATGCGAAGACTGTTGAAGTATGGGGATCCGGCTCACCATTGAGAGAGTTTCTTCATGTGGATGATCTTGCAGAAGCTTGCATGTTCCTGATGGAAACATACAACGACAAAGGATTCGTGAATGTTGGAAGCGGTGTTGACCTGAGCATTAAAGAACTTGCGACACTTGTGAAAGAAGTGGTAGGCTTTGAAGGTGAACTGGTCTTTGACGCATCCAAACCGGATGGTACACCAAGAAAATTGATGGATGTTTCAAAAATTGAACAGTTGGGCTGGAAATATAAAATCGGTTTGAAAGAAGGGATAACTTCTGTCTATAAAGATGCGTTTAAACCTGAATAACAGAATTTAATTAGGTAAGCCCATCAGATGTGATGCATAGTAATGAAAATAAAAAACACGTACTTTATATCACATATGATGGGCTTACTGATTTTTTAGGGCAGTCGCAGGTACTCCCGTATATTTTAGGATTAGAAGCGCAGGGCTATCGCTTTTCCATATTAAGTTTTGAAAAAAACGAAAAATTCTCAGCCAATAAAGCAATCATTGAAGGATTAATTCAACAACGCAACATACGCTGGTATCCTAAAAAATATCACAAACGTTTTTCCATTTTAGCAACCCTCTGGGATCTTCTCATTGGTGTTATATTTCTGATCAGACTTCATTCCAAAGATAAATTTCAGGGTGTGCATTGTCGGAGCTACATTCCTGCCATAATGGGATTGATCTCTAAAAAAATATTCAAGACAAAATTTATTTTTGATATGCGTGGCTTCTGGGCCGATGAGCGCATCGACGGTGGTTTGTGGAATCTGAAGAATCCTATTTATAAAACCGTTTATTCATTTTTTAAATGGATTGAAAAAAAATGTTTGCTGAATGCCGATTATGTGGTAACACTTACTACAGAAAGTTACAGGGAAATGCAGCAATGGGAGTACATGACAAAGACCGTTCGATTTAAGATCATTCCTTGCTGTGTAGATACAGAATTGTTTTCTTTACGGAATATAGCATCTGATATTTTACTTGATAAACGTAAAGCATTGCAGCTGGAGAACAGAATCGTTGTCAATTATCTCGGCTCCATAGGTACCTGGTATATGATTGATGAAATGTTTGAGTTCTTCAAATGTTTTAAAGAGCAATATGCAAATGCCATGTTTCTTTTTGTTACACCAGAGTCAGAGCAGGATGTACTGAAGATTGCAGGCAAGCATGGTGTGCCGGGTAGTGATATACGTGTAGTAAAAGCTCAACGCAAAGAAGTACCCTATTATCTAGCCTTGAGCGATTATGCATTGTTCTTTATCAAGCCCACGTACTCCAAGAAAAGTTCTTCACCTACGAAGCTGGCAGAAATCATGGCAATGGGTGTACCTGTTGTATGTAATGCGGATGTTGGTGATGTGGAAACGCAGGTGACAGAAGCACGGGCGGGCGTGGTAATAAAATCTTTTGAAAAGCAATCATATACCCATGCATTGCAGAGAATAAAGAATAATGCGGATGCTTTTCAAAAAGAAACAACATTGAGTTATGTAAACCAGCATTTTTCGCTGGCTACAGGCGTTTCTTTATATTCAGAAATCTATTCAGAAATAATTTTATGACGATCCCCTACAATCAGGCATTTATTTCTTCCATTGATGCAGGCAACAGAAAAATAAAAGTATTTACGTCTGCAGGGAATATAGATAAAGACACGGTAGAATCGTTTGGCGATGAATGGTCCACTTTTCATACGTTCAACGAAGATGAAATTCATAATGCCGGAGATAATTATTTTGATATTCTACCTAAAGGCTTTTTAACAAAAAGCTCACTTGCCCTTGATGTGGGCTGTGGTACCGGGCGGTGGACATATTACCTTGCGGATAAAGTCGGTAGCGTAGAATGTATTGATCCCAGTAAAGCTGTATTGGCTGCATCTAAGCTGCTTGCATCGAAAGATAATATCCGTATCTCACAGGCATCGGTTGATAATATTCCTTTTGAAGACAACAGCTTCGACCTGGTTTTTAGTTTGGGTGTATTGCACCATGTGCCGGATACAAAAGCAGCGGTGAAGAAATGTGCAGAAAAAGTAAAGCCCGGCGGCTATCTGTTGCTGTATCTTTATTACAATCTTGAAAACAGAGGTTTGTTATTTAAGACTTTATTCTATTTGTCTAACTCGCTGCGTTGGTGCATCAGCAAACTGCCTAGTGTACTGAAGAATATTGTTTGTGATGTACTGGCTGTTTTGATTTATATGCCTTTCGTATTGGTGGCGCGTTTCCTGGTCGCGATCCACGTATCTGCTTCAGTAATTGCTAAAATTCCATTGTCGTGGTATGCAGATAAATCATTCAACATTATCCGCAATGATTCTCTTGACCGCTTTGGAACACCGCTTGAACAAAGGTTTTCAAAGGCTGAAATAACACATATGCTGGAACATGCCGGCTGTAACAATATTGTTTTTGCTGATAATGCACCGTTTTGGAGAGCCATTGCCCAAAAGAAATGAATGTGAAAAGAATCGTAGTTATATGCCCGCATCCGGAAGGCGTTGCTCCTGGTCAGCGACTTAAATACGAACAATATTTTTCGTATTTGAGAAGCAATGGTATAGAGGTTGATGTGAAACCATTTATGTCTAAACGCTTCTGGGATGTTGTCTACAAAAAAGGAAATGTGCCTGAAAAAATTTTCTGGACGATATATGGGTACATAAGACGACTGATTCTGTTACCCTTCCTTCCTTTTTATGATGGGGTATATATATTTCTCAATGTTACACCCTTCGGCTTTCCACTTCTTGAAAGGCTTTATGTATGGCTTAACCCTAATATTATTTACGACATAGACGATCTGGTTTTTCTTGGTAACACATCAAAAGTAAATAGCCTGGTCGCTTTGCTGAAGCGGCCGGAGAAGTATACATTCTTAATGAAGCACGCAAAGCAGGTGATCGTGTGTACGCCGTATTTAAAAGCATTTGCGCTTGAACGGAATAGTCAGGTAACGGACATTTCATCGACGATCAATACCGATACATATCTTCCTGTTAATAGCTATGACAATAAAAAGGAACTTGTTATTGGCTGGTCCGGGAGTCATAGTACATTGAAATATTTTGCTTTATTAAAAGATGTTCTGCTGAAGCTGAAAGAAAAATACACATTCCGGATTTTAGTATTCGGCGTGCAGAACTGTGTAATTGATGGTCTGGATATAGAAGTCGTTCCGTTTGATGAAAAGGAAGAAGTGGCAACTTTGCAGCGCATAGATATTGGTGTGTACCCTTTGCCGCTGAATGAGCAATGGGTGTATGGCAAGAGCGGATTGAAAGCACTGCAGTATATGGCATTGGGAATTCCTACGATAGCGACAGCACTTGGTGCCAATCTAAGAATTATTGAACATGGTAAATCCGGCTTATTGGTTACAACAGAAGAGGAATGGCTGCAAGCATTGTTCGACCTTTTCGAAAATGCAGGCTTGAGAAAAACAGTAGGAATCAATGGTAGGAAAAATGTGGTTGAGCACTATTCAATAAATGCCAACAAAGATCAGTACCTGTCGATCATTAAAGAGGTTGTTCAGTAGTAGTAACAGGCGCGTGCATCTTTTTACGCTTGATTTTTTTATTTTCTTCTTCCTGCAAATAATATAGTAGCAGGATCGCTGCCACATAAAACGGATAGCCCTGTATTTTATAGCGAACCAGACTGCCGAAGTTATAGGTAGTTACTCCGACAAAGAAAGAAAACATCAACCCAAATATTAAGAAGAATTGTAGATTTGAATCGGTTGCTAAAAGCGCCAGCGTGTTTTTGAATTTTCTTTTATAGACCAGGCGAATGGTTAAAAACAAGAGCAGGCTCGATTCAAGGGCAGATAAAAGCATGATGGGGTTTCGGGCTTCCCATAAATAGGGCCTGAACAAACTCGCATTGATCGCTGTAGGAATTTTTGATATATAGCTTAATACGCTGCCATCCATTTCTCCCAGGTCATAAGTAGAGCCACTGGAGTTTAACGAAATAGCGTGAATGTATTCACGTTGTATTTTTGCGGTCTGCAAGATCTTTTCGTTAGAGAAACGTTCTTTCTGTGCACCCAGCTGAGTAACCAGCACATAGCTCACCACCATGGTCAAAACAATGACAAATGGTGCAACCATGGCTCTTAATAAATTATTTTGTATTCCGGCTTTATAATTCTGTGTAACCATGAATGAAAAGCATGGAGCGTATGCCAGTAATATATATAGCTTAATGGTGAGGATGATGTAACCGGTGAACAAAATATAAAACAGATACATGAAGTGAAATTTCTTCGTGATAAAAATTCTGTATAAATAATAATGAATGATACAGAGGGATGAAAAACAAATCGTATCCTTCAATATGCCGCTGCCCCAAACAATGAGGCTGGGAGTAAAAAAGAATGCCCAGATAATATATTTTTTATGATTCGGGTAAATTTCAAATAGCAACGTGACAAATTTCCAGATACACCAGAAGGAAATATAGCTAAAGAAGAATGTTGTTACCAGATATGAGTTAAACGTAAATAAATTGATTAACGCTGTAATCTTAAGAATGATGAGTGTGTCGGTAGCATTGATGTAATGCATGCCGAGGAATAAATTTTTCAATTCGGTATCGCCGCCGGTAGGACTGTAGAAGAAGATCCGGAGCATGTATTCGGGTTTCTCTAAAATCAGGTTTGCCAGAATCCTGCCTTCGTTGTAATAAGTGCCGATATCCCCGCCTTTGTAGTAAAAGTTAAATATAAGTGTAACAAACAGTCCGCCTATGATTTTTAAGGTAAGACCAGTATAGATATACTTCCGAATTGTTTGGTCTTTGTAGAAAAGTTCAACAATGATTCGGGTAGCAACTAAAAACAGGAATATGTAAACAGGCAATAAAAAATATTCGTACGGCGCAATCAGGTTTTTGCTGATTGAGAGCTCGTAAGCCGAAATTTTCTGGTAGCCCATTTTTAAAAGTTTGGTATATTTAATATTCTTGAAATTAATGAATAAATTGTATCTTGGGCAATAAACCTGTCAATAATGAGTATTAAATTGGATTCCATCGATAAAAAAATCCTTGAGATTCTTCAAGCGAATGCGAAAATCACCAATTCACAGTTAGCTACTGAGATTGGATTGTCACCGGCACCTACGCTGGAGCGTGTTCGTAAGCTCGAAAACATGGGGGTTATCAAAAGCTACCATGCAGAAGTTGAGCGTGAATTATTGGGCATAGGAACAGCGGTTTTTGTATCTGTTTCCTTGTCAGGTCATAAAAAACATCAGATCATGTCTTTCGTGAATCAGATGAATGCCATACCAGAAGTGGTGGAATGCCATCATATTACAGGCTCTGGCGATTTCCTGTTAAAAATCCTCGCAAAAGATATTAATTCATATCAGAAATTAATTCTTGATAAACTGGTTGATATAGAAGAGATCGGAAACATGCAATCCATGATCATCCTTTCTACTTATAAGGATTCTAAGGTGATGCCTATTTCTTAAGCTTTTTAATCCGGTCAATACCTGCCTGCGAGTTCTTGGTTATTTCAGCAATTGTATTGGAATAAAGTGCCGGATCAAGCTTTTCAACCCGCTTCATGGCATCTTTATAAAACGCATTCGCTTCTTTATAATTTTTCTGATTTTCATACAGGTCACCAAGCTGATAGCAAGCGTAGGAATAATTGTAGATTGCTCCGTTATCATCTTTGTCTTCGCCGTGTTCAATAACTTTCAATAAATATGTTTCAGCTTGGCTGGTATTGCCTGCTCTTTTTTCAATCAGCCCCAGATAATAATAGGCCGACAGTGAATAGCCCATCTTGGTCATATTGCCGGATTCTGCAAATGCCGCTGTTTTGGATAAGTAGAATTTAGATTTTTCCAGGTCGCCTTTTTCATACAACAATCTTCCCAGGAAATAGCTGGCTTGTCTGCCAGTATTTTCTTCATAGCCCGGCATGCCGATGTTTACTTTGTAATTGATATCATAGCATACTTTTTCGCATACATCATAGTGACCAAGCTCCCAGGTAAGACGCGCATATACGCGTTGAAAATAGGGGTTGTCAGGAAATGTTTCCGCAAGATACTTCGCATACGGAAATGCTGCTCTTGGATTATTCTCTTCATTTGTATAGATGCGCAGCAGGAAGTATTGCGCTTCTGTACGTGTGTAGAAAGCATTGGTCGCACATTCTTTCAACTGCGCCAATCCAACGGCTTTATTTCCTTTAGGGAATAAGGAAACAAGAGGTTTCAACAAGGGATATTCTCCCTTGATCCATTCAGCATAATAATTGAAGATGGATTCGCCAAATAAAAACTCCGGACTTAATACACCTTTTCCTCTGGTGAAGGTTAGATAATGCAGCGCGCTTTTGCCTTCAAAAGCGGCTTTTACGTAACTTTTATTTTCAGAATAGTAACGTCCTTTAAATCCATGTGCAGCACATAAGAAAAACGCAGCTTCAATATTCTTATCGTCCTTCTTAAACATCTTCTCACCTTTCTCTATCGCAACATCAATGTATTGCAGAAATTCTTTTTCATAAGTGTTGGTATAGTCTTCATTATCGATGTAAGGCATCATTTTCCACCAGTTGCTCAATGCCATAAGGAAAGAGGGTAGCGGATGTTCCGGGTGTTGAGCTGTAATGCGGAGGAAGTATGTTTCGGCCTGTTCGAATTTAAAATTGTAAAGATCGTTGATGGCATCTGTAGCTTCGATTTGTACAGTCGCATCCGATAAGAGCATAGTAGTGTCTGCCTGACAGAAACCAGAAAAATGGATGATAGAAAATAGAAATGCGACCAGAGCTTTTTTCATTGTTACTTTAATATTCAAAATGAATGTATAATTTTAGCAAAAACAATTGTAAGTTTCATCAATTCGAATCACTTTATTATAGATTTTGATATGCACCTGTTAAAAGAACTTTGTTCTATACAAGCACCTTCGGGCAATGAAGAACCATTAAAAAATTTTCTGTTAGACTATATACGTAAGAATGCTGCCTCATGGTCACATCAGCCAACGGTATATGCATCCGACGATTTGCAGGATTGTATTGTTCTTGCTTTCGGAAATCCACGAACAGCTGTTTTCGCACACATGGATTCCATTGGCTTTACGGTAGCTTATAACAATCATTTACACCCGATCGGTTCACCTTATGCGAAAGACGGCTATCAATTGGTAGGCAAGGATTCAAATGGTGATGTTGATGGTGTTCTGAAAATTGAAGAGGAAGAATGGTTGCTGGATGCCGCCGGTCGCATCATTGACCGGGGAACAGAATTAACGTTCAAGCCCAACTTTAGAGAAGAAGGTGATTTTATTTTAACACCTTACCTTGACGACAGATTGGGTGTATGGACCGCATTGAAGCTGGCCGAAACACTTGAAAACGGAGTCATCGCATTTACCTGCTGGGAAGAGCATGGCGGCGGTTCTGTAGCTTATCTTGCCCGCTGGATCTACGAAACATTCCAGGTAAAACAATCGCTCATCTGTGATATAACCTGGGTTACAGCAGGCGTTGAAGCAGGCAAGGGCGTTGCCATATCCATGCGCGACAGAATGATTCCGCGGAAAAAATATGTAAACAAAATCATTGAACTGGCCAGACAATCCGGCATTCCGTTTCAGCTGGAGGTAGAAGGTGCCGGTGCCAGCGATGGCCGTGAGCTGCAGCTCTCTCCCTATCCGTGGGATTGGTGTTTTATCGGCGCACCTGAAAAAGATGCCCATACGCCGGACGAATGCGTGCATAAGCAGGATATTGAATCGATGCTGGCCTTGTACAAATATTTGATGGAGAAACTATAGTGCAGAAAGCTTAATGCGAAAGGCTTAAGACCTTAAATTCAACTATTGGATTTCAAAGCCTTGAGCTTTTAGCCTTTGGCGTTAAGCTTTTTGCATACTATGCTTACCCTTTCACCGAAAAAGCGTATTTTTGTACCTTCAAAATAAATTAAGATACCCCGTATGTTAAATATTGTCTTATTTGGCCCTCCTGGCGCAGGTAAAGGAACTCAAAGTGAAAAACTGATTGCTAAATACAAATTAGCTCACTTATCAACAGGAGACATTTTTCGCGATCACATTTCCCGCAAAACAGAACTTGGTGTAAAAGTTAAAGAATACATTGATAACGGTTTGTTAGTGCCGGATGAAGTTACGGTAGGTATTCTGAAAGCTGCTATTGAAGCAAACGCAGGCGCTACAGGCTTTATCTTTGATGGTTTCCCGAGGACGGTTCACCAGGCAGAAGTGTTGGACAACATGCTGGCAACATTGAATACAAAAATTCACTCGGTAGTTGCACTCGATGTAAATGAAGAAGAACTGAAAAAGCGTATTGAGATCCGCAGACAGACTTCAGGCCGTGCAGATGATGATGCTGAAAAAGTATTGAAGCGTATCGATGAATATTTCAACAAGACAATTCACGTGCTACCATATTATGAAGCGCAAGGCAAAGCAGTAAAAGTACAAGGGATTGGTGAAATAGAAACGATCTTTGCAGCTATCTGCCAGGCAATCGATTCTGCAAAATAATATTTTGCAAATGGCTGTGTGTCACAGGCCATGGCGATTGAGGCAAACAAACATTATCCCCGGTCTGTGGCACACAGACCGGAACATCATTATTCACGCGTTAAGCCTTAGGCTTTCCGCTTTAAGCTTTAAGCAAAAAAAAGTGGCTTCTTCCAACTTTATTGATTATGTAAAAGTATGCTGCCGTTCCGGTAAAGGAGGGGCTGGCTCTGTGCATTTCCGCAAGGAAAAACATACACCGCTGGGTGGTCCGGATGGCGGAAACGGCGGGCGCGGTGGACACATTATATTAAGAGGGAATGTTCAGCTATGGACCTTGCTGCATTTGAAATATACCAAGCACGTAATTGCTGAAGATGGCGAGCGCGGCGGTACCAACAGAGCTTCAGGCGGACAAGGCAAGGACCAGATAATGGAAGTACCTTTAGGTACGATTGCACGTGATCCCGAAACGGGCGAAGTGATTGCAGAAATTACAGAAGACGGGCAGGAGATTATTCTTGTACCCGGCGGCCGCGGTGGGTTAGGGAACGAACAGTTTAAAACATCTACCAATCAAGCGCCACACTATGCACAGCCTGGCGAACCAGGCATTGAAGCATGGATCATTCTTGAGTTGAAAGTTCTTGCCGATGTAGGTTTGGTAGGCTTTCCGAACGCTGGCAAATCAACGCTATTGTCAAAAGTATCTGCAGCAAAACCTGAAATTGCAGACTATGCATTTACGACACTTGTACCCAACCTGGGTGTTGTAAAATACAGAGATTACAGATCCTTCATCATGGCCGATATTCCCGGCATTATTGAAGGTGCTGCAGAAGGTAAAGGCCTAGGGATCCGCTTCCTGCGCCACATTGAACGAAATTCAATCTTGCTGTTTTTAGTAGCGGCAGATTCAAAAGATATTCGTGCCGAATACGAAATCCTGTTGAAT
Source organism: Cytophagaceae bacterium (assembly GCA_021151805.1). Lineage (GTDB taxonomy): Bacteria > Bacteroidota > Bacteroidia > Cytophagales > Cytophagaceae > Cytophaga. The sequence goes on from JAGKWN010000003.1 coordinate 72,630, forward strand.
GAACTTCAAAAGTACAATCCTGAATTGTTGCATAAAGACCGGATTCTGGCTATATCAAAATCAGACATGCTGGATGATGAACTGAAAGCAGAAATCAAAAAGGAACTGCCTAAAGGCGTTCCATCTATATTCATCTCTTCTTACATGAATCAGGGCTTAACAGAGTTGAAAGACTTGTTATGGACCACAATGACGAAGCAAAAAGACGATTTTATTAAGTAAACATCATTTCAAAACGGTTTTGCTGACAATATGACACCAAAACCAGCTTGGCAATATTATTGACAATCCCCTATTTGTCAAATCACTAATTTATATGGCGAACGAAGTAAAAGACGAAGCAAACGCACAACAGAATGAAAATTCTGCTGAAAAAGAGGTAGTTACTGAAGCTGCTGCACCAGCAGCTGAATTATCCGAGGTAGAAAAAGCTCTTGCTGAAGCAGCGGATTGGAAAGATAAATATGTCAGATTGTATGCCGAATTTGACAATTATAAAAGACGTACCAGCAAGGAGCGGATTGATCTGTTGAAGACTGCCACTGAAGATCTGATGACCAGTCTGATTCCGATCATTGACGATTTTGATCGTGCGTTAAAAAATATTCCTGTAACAGAAGAAACAAAAGCATTGCGTGAAGGCGTTGAATTGATCCATAACAAATTCAACAAAACATTGCAGCAAAAAGGTCTTACAGCTATGAATGCCCAGGGGGAAGTATTTAATAGTGAATTGCATGAAGCAATCACACAGATTCCTGCACCGACGGAAGACCTTAAAGGCAAAGTTGTAGACGAAGTTGAGAAGGGCTACTATTTAGGCGATAAAGTAATCAGATACGCGAAAGTTGTTATTGGAGCTTAAGAAATGGCAAAGAGAGATTATTACGAAGTACTGGAAGTATCCAAATCTGCTTCTGCAGACGAGATTAAAAAAGCATATCGCAAGTTAGCGATCAAATACCATCCGGATAAAAACCCGGACAATCCTTCAGCAGAAGAAAAATTCAAAGAAGCAGCAGAAGCATACGAAGTGCTGAGCACGCCTGAAAAGCGCCAGCGTTATGACCAATACGGGCATCAGGCTGCGGGCGGTGGTTACGGCGGCGGCGGTATGAATATGGATGACATATTTTCTCAGTTTGGCGACGTGTTCGGCGGCGGCTCACCGTTCGAAAGCTTTTTCGGCGGCGGCGGCGGCAGAGGTCGTGGTGTTCGTAAAGGCTCTAATCTTCGCATTAAGTTGAAATTAAACTTAGAAGAAATTGCGAATGGTTGTGAGAAAAAAATAAAAGTAAAACGTCAGGTAGCCTGCGATGAGTGCAGCGGTACAGGTGCTAAGAACGGAGCGGTGCAGAAATGTACTACCTGTAACGGTACCGGCCAGGTGAAGAAGGTTGTAAATACAATGCTTGGCCAGATGATGTCGGCTACAACCTGTTCTACCTGTAATGGCGAAGGTACTACGGTAAAAGATAAGTGTACACATTGCCACGGCCACGGTACGGTTGAGAAAGAAGAAACCATTACAATAAAAATACCAGCAGGTGTAGTTGACGGCATGCAGTTGTCGATGAGCGGCAAAGGAAACATGCCTCCAAGAGGTGGTGTAGCCGGTGACTTGCTAATCTTGATTGAAGAAATTGAAGATGAACAATTGAAGCGTGATGGTTTAAATATCATTTACGAACTATATGTTACTTTCTTCGATGCCGTATTTGGTACCAGTGTTGAAGTACCGACTGTTGATGGTAAAGTGAAAATTAAAATTGATCCGGGTACACAGAGCGGAAAAATTTTACGTCTGCGTTCAAAAGGGTTGAAGGATGTAAACAGCTACCAGAAAGGCGATCAGCTGATTTATGTAAATGTATGGACTCCGCAAACGTTGTCGAAAGAAGAAAAAGAATTACTGGCGTCGATCAAAGAATCAGACAATTTCAAGCCGAATCCAGGCAAGAACGATAAGTCATTCTTTGAGCGCATGAAAGAATTCTTTTAAGAGTAACTGATTTCAGTACTAAACAAGATAAATGAAAACGCCTTCCATAACCGGAAGGCGTTTTTTATTGGTATGAATCAGGTAGTTGTAAATTCCGCAGAACTTAGCCTGCTTTTTATGAATTTATCATGAATTAAGTTTCTTTTTCTTCCCGATAAACACTAAAAAACACTATTTTTGCAGGTATTTTTATTAAGATAATACCAATACTATGAAAGTGTTAAAGTTCGGTGGTACCTCTGTTGGTTCTGTAGAGAGTATCCGCAAAGTTGCAGAAATTCTTTCCTCTTATAAGAAGAAAGAAAAATTTGTAGTTGTTTTTTCTGCTATGTCAGGAATTACAAATTTACTGGTTGAAGTAGGTCAGAAAGCATCCGCTACGGATATTTCATACCAGCAGATTTTAAAAACAATTGAACAGAAACACGTAAGCACGGCAAAGACATTGATTGATGTAAAGAATCAGGGCAAAGTTATTGCGCAGCTGAAACTGGTATTGAATGAACTGCAGGATTTGTTGCAGGGTGTTTATCTGCTGAAAGAATTATCTCCACGTTCAAATGACCTGGTGTTAAGCTTTGGCGAAAGACTTTCGTCTTACCTGGTTGCTGAATTCCTGAAGCAGGAAGGTGTTGATGTTACTTTCCTGGATGCACGCAACGTAGTAATTACAGATAATGGTTTTGGGTCAGCAAAAGTTGATTTCAAGAAAACCGACAAAGCAATCAAAGATTATTTCAAGGATGTTAAGACAAGTGTTGTAACAACCGGCTTTATCGGTTCAACCGAAAAAGGTGAAACAACAACGCTTGGTCGTGGTGGTTCTGATTATACCGCTTCTGTATTTGGTGCGGCGCTTGATAGCGAAGGTATTGAAATATGGACAGACGTTGATGGGATCATGACCGCTGATCCGCGTAAAGTAAAACGTGCATTCACGCTTCCGCAGGTTTCGTATATCGAAGCCATGGAAATGTCGCACTTCGGCGCAAAGGTGATTTATCCCCCAACATTGCAGCCGGCATTTAAAAAGAATATTCCGATCTGGATTAAAAATACATTCAACACGGCATTTGAAGGGACGTTGATCAATGCGAAGACAAGTGCAACAGATCATTCTGTAAAAGGAATTTCATCCATTGAAAATATCTCTCTGTTGAACTTAACAGGCAGCGGTATGGTAGGCGTGCCGGGTGTATCCGGTCGTCTGTTCGGTGCGCTGGCAAGAAACTTCATTAACGTGATCCTGATCACGCAGGCTTCTTCAGAACACTCGATCTGCTTTGTGATTGATTCAAAAGAATCAGCAAAAGCGAAAGCAGCGGTTGAAGAAGAATTTGAACACGAGATCAAAGCAGGCAAAATAGATAAGCTGCACGAAAAAGATAATCTGGCGATTGTTGCCGTTGTAGGCGACAACATGCGTCATACGCCAGGTATTGCCGGGAAATTGTTCTCTTCACTAGGCAAGAACGGTATTAACGTAGTTGCAATCGCTCAGGGATCTTCAGAGATCAACTTGTCTGTGGTAATCGGTAAAGAAGATCTTACAAAAGCATTGAACGTTATTCACGAATCATTCTTCCTGAGTGATGTGAAAACAATCAACGTATTTGTGGTAGGTGTTGGTTTGATTGGCAGCGCGTTGTTGAAGCAGTTGCAGAAACAAGCGACTTACCTGCAGAAAGAAAAAGGTTTCAAGATCAACGTTGTTGGTTTAGCAAACAGCAAGAAAATGCTGATCAACGAAAACGGTGTAGCATTAACCAGCTGGAAAGAAAAACTGGAAGAAGGCGAGAAAGCAAACCTGAAAGAGTTTGTAAAACGTATGGTTGACCTGAATCTTCGCAACTCAATTTTTGTTGACAATACATCAAACAAAGATGTGGTTTCATTCTACCACGATATTCTGGATGAAAGCATTTCTATCGTTACTCCAAACAAACTTGCGAACTCAGGTTTGTTCAAGGATTACAAAAAACTTCAGGAAACTGCATTTAAACGTGGCGTGAAGTTGATGTATGAAACGAACGTTGGTGCTGGTCTTCCGGTAATCAATACATTGAACGATTTAAAAGACAGTGGTGATAAGATTATTCGTATTGAAGGGGTTTTATCGGGAACACTTTCTTATATCTTTAATACATTCAAAGGCGATAAGAAATTCAGCGATGTTGTTAAGGAAGCTAAAGAGAAAGGCTTTACAGAGCCTGATCCTAGAGACGACTTAAACGGAAAAGACGTTGCGCGTAAGATCTTGATCTTATCTCGTGAAGCAGGCTTCAACTTAGAGTTCGATGATGTAGTAGTTGAAAACATTCTTCCTGCTCCATGTCTGAAAGCGAAAACAGTAGAGGATTTCTTTGTTGAACTGGAAAAAAACAACAGCGTATTCTCTAAGAAGCGTGACGAAGCAGACAAAGCAAACAAAGTATTGCGTTTCATTGCGAAGCTTGAAAATGGCAAAGCTGAAGTAAGCTTACAGGCGGTTGACAGCACGCACCCATTCTTCTCTCTTTCCGGAAGTGATAACATGATCGCTTATACAACGGAAAGATATAAAGAACGTCCGTTGGTAATCAAAGGACCTGGAGCCGGTGCGGAAGTAACTGCAGCCGGTGTATTCGGAGATATCATCCGTATCAGTAATTACCTGAAGGGGTAAGGTAGTGTAAAGTTTTAAGTGTAAAGTGTAAGAAGGAATTCTTAAAACGTATAACTTAAAACCTAGAACTTAAAAAAAATGAAAGATAGTATAAAAGTATTTGCTCCTGCTACGGTAGCCAATGTTTCCTGCGGCTTTGATGTACTGGGCTTTGCTGTAGATAATCCCGGCGATGAAGTAGTACTTCGCCTGTCAGATAAAAAAGGTGTGCGCATCACTTCCATTACCGGAGATGAAGGCCGCTTACCAAAAGATGCTGAAAAAAACACCGTTAGTATTTCTATCATTCGTTACCTGGAGAAATTAGGTATTGAACAAGGTATAGAAATTGAACTGACAAAGAAAATGCCTTTGGGGAGCGGACTTGGTTCAAGTGCAGCTTCTACGGTTGCAGGTGTGTATGCCATCAATCAGTTGCTGGGCAATAAAATGGATGTTAAAGATTTGCTTCCGTTTGCGATGGAAGGAGAATTTCTTGCCTGTGGTTCTGCGCATGCCGACAATGTTGCACCATGTTTATACGGTGGCTTTGTACTGGTAAGAAGCTACGATCCGCTGGATGTTGTTAAGCTACCGGTACCTTCCAATCTATATGCAACAATCATTCATCCGCATGTTGAAGTACAGACAAAGGATGCCCGCAATATTCTCCCTAAACAAATTCAATTAAGCCAGGCCGTTGCTCAATGGGGCAATGTCGGTGGATTGGTTGCAGGTTTGTTGATGAATGATACAAGCCTGATCGGCCGCTCCATGCAGGATCATATTGTTGAGCCGGCACGTTCGGTATTGATTCCGGGTTTTGATGATGTGAAGAAAGCTGCATTGGATACAGGTGCACTGGGTTGTTCCATCTCGGGTTCTGGTCCGTCGATCTTTGCATTGAGTACAAGTCAGGAAGCTGCACAAAAGATCGGACAAGCCATGAAGAAAGGTTTTGATGCAATCAACATCGGCAGCGATGTGTATGTGTCGACCGTGAATCAGCAAGGACCGAAAGTGATTTAAGCTGAAAGCCTAAGGCCAAACGCCTAAAGCCGAAAAAGTAAAAAATTAACAAACTCTGTTTAATAAAAGAAATGAATTGCCTTCAGCCTTCAGCTTTAGGCCTTACGCTTTAAGCATAAAAGAAATGAAACTATACAGCACAAATCATCAGGTTCCGGAAGTGAATTTAAAAGAGGCAGTATTCAAAGGGCTGCCGGATGATAATGGTTTATACATGCCGGAAAACATACCAACGTTACCTGCATCATTTTTTGAAAACATTGACAAGCTTTCCTTTCAGGATATCGCTTTTGAAGTATGCAAAGCGTTGATCGGAGATGAAGTTCCTGAAAAAGAAATCCGCAGCATTGTAGATGATGTATTAACGTTTGATGCACCGGTTGTAAAAGTTGAAGACAATATTTATGTGCTTGAACTGTTTCATGGTCCGACGCTTGCATTCAAAGATTTCGGCGCACGTTTCATGGCACGTTTGATGTCTTATTTCCTGCAAAAAGAAAAATCAGAGATCATGATTCTGGTGGCAACATCAGGAGATACAGGTAGTGCCGTAGCACAGGGCTTCTTAGATAAAGCAGGTATTAAAGTTACGATTCTATACCCAAGTAAAAAGGTGAGTGATCTTCAGGAGAAACAACTTACTACACTTGGTAAAAATATTACAGCACTTGAAGTGCTTGGTACGTTTGATGATTGCCAGCGTATGGTGAAGCAGGCGTTCCTGGATAAAGAGATTACTTCGAAGATTAATTTATCTTCTGCAAATTCAATCAACATCAGTCGTTTGATCCCACAGTCGTTCTATTATTTCTATGCCTATGCACAGGCAAAGAAATTAGGAAAGAAAGTGGTGTTCTCTGTACCAAGCGGAAACTTCGGCAACATCTGCGGCGGATTGATCGCGAAGAAAATGGGCTTGCCGGTAGATATGTTTGTAGCGTCTACAAACGTGAACGACATCATGCCAAAATATATTAATACAGGTATATTCGAAGCAAAACCTTCTATTGCAACGATCAGCAACGCAATGGATGTAGGGAACCCGAGTAACTACCCGCGTGTGATTGAATTGTATGGCAAAGATATCAATGCTTTACGCAAAGATGTAGCAGGTAAAGCATATACAGATGCAGAAACAGCAGCAGCAGTGAAGTCAGTATACAAAAACACTGGCTACGTAATGGATCCGCATGGAGCTGTAGGTTATTTAGGTTTGAAAGAATATTTCAAGGAAAGCGGAAAAGATGCTACAGGTATTTTCCTGGCTACTGCTCATCCGGCCAAATTCATTGAAGTAGTAAATGATATCATTGAGAAGGATGTTGAGATTCCGGCGCGTTTGCAGGAAGTAGCAGGCAAAAAGAAAGAGTCGATCGTTATTGAAAATGACTTCGGAAAATTAAAATCATTTCTGTTAAAATAAGCATGCAACCAACCTGCAGCTTACCAAAGATAAGCTGCAGGTTTATTTTTAATGAACGTGTTTTTTTTCAGAATCGTATGAACATTTAACAGATTCAAATTTATTATTCATTTCAAATGCACATACTGGAGCAAGTGCATTAAAATTAGATAGCACACATTTATTTTCGCCGAATTTTTCTAAAGCGTATTATGATATTACTCCTAAAGAATACATGTGGTTGAGAGTGTCGGTTTGGGTATGTACCTGATTCTGCTTTTACGAACAAGAACAATGCTGCATTGGTTATTTATATAGATAGCAAAGGCAATACCAATAAATACAGCACCAGAGAATTGATCAATGTAAATATTCCTGCCCGCACCTGGACACGCGTTTATTTAGATTACCTGATTCCGGAAATCAAGCACAGCGATGATAAAATGATTGTACACTTCTGGAATATGGGCGGAAGTGAAATATATATTGATGATCTGGTGATTGAAGCGCTGTGACCTATTGCCCAGGAATAACCCCGGGCAATGTATTTTTAGTTAAATAGCTTTTTTATTTTTCTGTAATAAGCAATCAATAATGTATTTCAGATTTGATAAAAACGAAGAATTCTTATAGCTGATATAATATAAAAGTAAAATCAGAAGCAAATAAAGCACAGCAATAAATTCCGGATCGAAAAATAAAATTCCATAGTGTGGTAGTTGTAATGCGTGCAGCACGCTTTCCATATTCAGAAAATAAGTAAAGCAAGCAAACAGGAATGGCAGATAGTTGTTGGTAATAGCAAAATACGCAGCAAGAAAGATCAACGCATAGTGTGAGTACCGTTCATGCATTTGTGTATTACAAAAGAAGAACAACAGCGTAATGAGTGCGGCATTCGCAAATACAAGGTCTAATTTTTTTATTGGTTGAGTATTTTTATTAAATAGGTTAGCAACACATACTAAGAATAGCGGAAGCAAAGCTGCAACAGAGCTTATGAAGAAAAACAAAAGCCCCCACGTCTTATAAGTAATATTTAGCCATGTTCCTTGATCAAGAAGCCCCATTGGATCGTCGAAAATCCAGTACCACCAGTTAAATGCATTCATGGATACAAATGGATATTTGTCTACAGAGCCAACAATCACATCCATGAGCTTATCTGTTGAGTCGGTAATAATAAAAGGTGAAATAATTAATGTTTGCAACGCAGCCAGCGCCAATAGCACGAATAACGAATGAACGATCCCCTTAAAATCTTTTATGTTATGCAGTAGTATAAAAAGGATCAGTGGGAAATAAATAATGGCCTGGACTTTAAAGTTTATTGCAAGTACGTATAGCAACAGCGCTATTGTATTTTTTCTGTTGATCAGGGCAAGTACACAGGCAAGAAGTAAAAACGCTAAGATGCCATCCACCTGCCCCCAGATTACATTGTTAAAGAGAAATCCTGGATTCAGCATGACGAAAATAAAAAAGTACGGACGCTGTTCTTTGTCAATGAATTTGAAAAGCAAAAACACCGAAGCAAATTCGAAAAGCAGGGTAATGTATTTCAATTCAAAAATGTTGTTTCTGATGAGATCTTCATTTCCTTTTAAGTAGGCAAAGAACCTCAGAATATAATGATACAGCGGAGGATAGTCAGTGCCTGAAGAATAAATATTACCTAGATTGTTGTTAAAACTATAACTTGCCCAGTCTGCCCAGCAATGCATATCACCCCAATGCCCGTTATGCGGCATAACTACAACAAGTGCGAGGTATATAAAAGCATAAAAGGCAGCTTTGTTATTTAAGGGACTGAAAGAAAGAGATGCCATGTAAAAGTATTTTTTAGAGATTGGTTGTAGATATTTTTCTTTTGAGAAATTATTCGTGTCAGTACCGGACTGCGCTTTCATAATCAGGCGAAGTTAAACTTTCGTAATAACCCGGGTGCGGATAATCCTTCATGAAATTTATTTTCCAGGAAGTATAATTCATACTGTCATGATGAATCAAGCCTGCCCTGTATTGCCAGTTAACGTAATAGCCGTAGTATATTGTGCATGCAAGTACTATAAGGTTGTGTATTTTAATACGGGTGATTTGGCTTGTAGAATGGTGTGAATGAATGCTGCTAAGCCAATCGCGAAAATGCAATAGACGTCAATCATTGGGCGAATAGATAAGCCACCTCCATACCACCAGCACCACCAGCTGAAAATTACATAAGTAAATAATGTAAACAGAAGTAGGATCGGCACAAAATTTCGCAAATAAATAAGCCCAACAATGGTATAAAATATATCTGAAAGAATAAGAAAAAGTGAATACACCATGGAATAACCATTTGGCGTATACATGTGGGGTTGCAGCTTGGCTATGCCATGGGCCATAAGAAAAAAGGCCGCATATAGAATGGATAAACCACTCGTCATTTTAAGCACATGTTTATTCTCAGGTGTTCTTTCTGTCCAGATGACAACGCCTTCAGGCGTATTCTTATCAATAAATGAAAATGTTAAATCATTATAAATAATAAGTCCGGGTAAATAAGCATAGTAAGAAATGATATCCCATTCGATCACCCCTTTTCGATACTTTTGATAATAGCCTGCGGTGCATAACATGGCTGTCAGCAACAGGTATATGGTTATTTTGGATAAGGAAAAGTGAACTTTAGACAGCACGCCGATTTTTGAATTTTATAAACGTCGATAGCTTTTGTATAAGAGAAGATTTTATATGTTCGTTTTATTGATTACATACAAAGGCCTTTTCTTGATGTTCGTACTGATACGTTTGATGTACTCGCCGATAATACCAAGACAAATCAATTGTATGCCGCCAATGAACATGACAGATAGCATGATTGAGGTCCAGCCCTGGATTACATCTTTCAGAATGAATTTGCTGTATAGTGTATACAACATGATTAAAAACGCAATGCCGGAAACAGCAAAGCCCATGATGGATGCAAACCTTAACGGGAAATCTGAAAAGGAAGTGATGCCATTGAGTGCAAATTGGAACATCTTTTTATAGGTGTATCCCGTTTTGCCACCGTTGCGTTCATCGCGATCGTAATCAACAGAAGTTTGGTTAAAGCCAATCCAGGAAATTTGTCCGCGCAGGAACTTCTCCTGTTCAGGCATCTGGTTTAAAACCAAAAGTACCTTTCGGTCGATCATCCGGAAATCGCCTGTATCCAATGGAATATCAATATTGGTGATGGATGAAAGGAGTCTGTAAAAAAGTTTTGCGGTCAATTTTTTTAAAAAGCTTTCACCTTTACGGGAACGTCTCCGGGCATAAACAACCTGGAAGTTGTCGTCCATTTTTTTATACATATCTACCAGTAATTCTGGCGGATCCTGCAAGTCGGCATCTATAATAGCGATCCGGTTGCCCGCAGCATGTTCAAGGCCTGCAGATACCGCTATCTGATGTCCAAAATTTCTACTGAAGTCGATGTATTTAACTCTCGCATCTTCTTTTGCCAATTGCTCCAGGATAGAAAGGGAGTTGTCTTTACTGCCATCGTTCACAAAGATCAATTCATAATCAATAGCAAGTGTGTTCAGTGCTTTTGCTGTACGGTTATATAGCAGGTATATATTCGAATCTTCGTTAAATACAGGTATGACTATTGAAAGGTCCATGTTGATTTAAGGGGAAATGCCGGATATTTTCCGGAACATTTTAAAATTGAAAGTTTAAATATATTACCAATAAATTGTTTTTTTAGATTTATTACGGGTGTTTTTAAATAAAATATGGGTAACAAATGCGATTTCGCAGGTTTTGGAACCTGGATTTTCAAAAAAAATATGCAAATAATTTTTATTCTCGTTTTTATTCATAACTTTAGTATTCAATTAATTACAATACCATTATGAATACGGGAACAGTTAAATTCTTCAATGAGACCAAAGGTTTTGGTTTTATCTTAGACAGCGCCAGCAACAAGGAAATTTTCGTCCATGTTTCAGGTCTGAAAGAACAAATTACTAAAGACGACAAAGTTCAATTTGAAATCGTTGAAGGTAAAAAAGGTGTTAATGCAGTTGAAGTGAAAAAAATCTAATTTCTTTCCAATCATAAACACATTAGTTAAAAAGGTCCCGCAATTGCGGGACCTTTTTAATTCCATCGTTTTTCAATTTCTGCTACCGGCAGCTGCTGTTCGTTCATACAGCGGAAATGTTTTTTAGGACAGCTCTTATAACCGATCTTTGAACAAGGTCTGCAGTACAAACCCTCAATCTGCCAGTTCGTATGTTCCGTTTTGTAAGGATACATGCCCAGTTCCGGCGTTGTATTCCCCCAGATTGCAACAATTTTTTTAGCTAAGGCCGCGCCTATATGCATCAAGCCGGTATCATGTGTGTACAAATAATTACATTGCTGTACGATAGAGGCAGATTGATTTAAATTATATGCACCGCAGGCATTAATAATCTGTTTTCCATCCGGGAAATAGGAAAGAAGGCGGGCAGCCATTGGAGCATCATCTTTTCCACCCAATAAAACTATCGGTTGTGAAATTTTGCCGATCAATTCAATAAGCTTTGCTTCGGGCAATCGCTTTGTCGCATGCTGTGCACCAATGGCAATCGCAACATAGCCACCGGTAAAAGCAGGCGGCAAAGAGCTTATCGAAACAATATCTTTTTCAGGAATAAAATAATCGAGCCCTTGCTGGTCATTTTTCACCCCCAGCTTTTTTACTGTTGCTAAATAACGCTCAACAATATGCATGTCGGGCATCACCTTCCACTTCCAGTTTACATAAAACCATTTGCGTAGATTCAGTTTGTCGAACGTATAGCTTTTTGCTTTCAACGACCACTTGATACGGCGCGTACGCAGGTTGTTGTGCAGGTCAATCACAACATCGAAATTTTCTGACTGTAATTGTTTTATAAAACTTCCTGTAGAAGAGTCAAGCAGATGCAGCTTGTCGACATAAGGATTGTTTTCTAAAATATTTTTGAAAGAAGACTTCGTGGCAAAATGTATTTCTGCCTGAGGTAATTGTTTTTTCAGGCAGCGGATAACAGGCGTTGTTAAAACGATATCACCGATGGAAGAAAAACGAAGGATCAGAATTTTCATGTGGTGACGTATGCCTATTTACCTTTGGATTTAAGCCAGCTACTCACCTTATCCAGCGGCCAGGCGTTGAATGTTTGCTCTTTACACAAACCGGCCTTACGTGCTACGCAGATTCCGAAGTGCATGTCCTGCAAACCGATTTTTTCATGCGCATCGGGATTGATGCTGATGATGCAGCCCTTATCAAGTGCATAACCAATATGTCTCCAGTCCATATCTAAACGCCAAGGGTGAGCATTGATCTCAATAATCACATTATTTGCCGCGCAGGCATCAATGATTTTTTTATGATCAATCGGGTAGCCTTCTCTTTTCAGGAGTAGTCTTCCGGTTGGGTGACCCAGCATGGTGGTGAACGGATTTTCAATAGCGGTGATCAAGCGTTGGGTAGCTTTTTCCTCATTCATTTTTAAGTTTGAATGAATAGAAGCAACGATAAAGTCGAATGTTTTTAAAACATCGTCTGCATAATCCAGTGCGCCGTCGTTCAAAATATCAGACTCAATTCCTTTGAAGATTTTAAAACCCGACAAGGTATTGTTTAATTGATCTACCTCTGCCTGCTGCTTGAGAACACGTGTTTCATCAAGGCCGTTGGCATAGAAAGCAGATTTTGAGTGATCAGAGATGCCAAAGTAAGAATAACCAAGCGCCATGCATTCGCGGGCCATTTCTTCCACGCTGTGTTTACCGTCGCTATAAGTTGAGTGGTTGTGGAAGCTGCCTTTGATGTCTGCATTGGTGATCAGTTCATCTAATAAATTAGCCGAAGCAAGCTGAAGTTCTCTGTAGCCTTCTCTTAATTCTGCAGGAATAACCGGCAGGTTCAGGCTTTCATATAATGCTGCTTCGGTAGCAAATGCTGAAGCGGTAGCGGCTTGCAGATAGGTTTTGCCCGCAGCAGTTTTTAAACGCAAATGTTTTTCTCCTGACGAACGTTTGAATAATTCCGATCCGAATTTTTCTGGCGTAGTGATGTAAATTTCTACAGGGATATTTTTTGTTTTTTCAAAACCCTGCCATCTGTACAAACCTGATTTTGCAGGTTCTTCAGTCAGGTATGATAAATTTTGAATGGTTAAAAGCATTGCGCCTGCATCAGTTGCCGGCACCAAAAATGAAATTGCACTAATGGTTTCCATCATCCGACGCATCTCGCCACAAAGCTGAATGTTGGTGTTGATATCAGTCTTAAGTTTCTTTTCAAGATCAAAAGCAATGGCTTCAATATCACCATAAAGATGTTTGTCGGATTGCTTCATGATAAATTGAAGCACCTGTATAATGTTTTCCTGCGTTTTTTCTCCGAAGCCTTTCAGCTGTGCAACCGAATTATTTTTACAAGCTTCAAACAGCTCTTCCTTGTTTGTTATATGAAGTTCTTTCCAAAGTGTTTTTACCTTCTTCGGTCCAATACCTTTAATATCCAGCAGTTCAATAATACCTTCCGGTGTGTTTTGCTTAAGTGTTTCGAGCTCGGCTAATTTACCGGTCTGGTTTAACTCAGCAATTTTGGCTGCAATACTTTTACCTATGCCTTCCTGTTTTTCCAGCTCTGCCGGAGAAAGCAGCGATAAGGCTACCTCTGTTTTTTCTATTTGAAATCCCGCATTCTGAATAGAACGTACTTTGAAAGAATTCTCATCATGCAGCTCCATGAGCGAAGCCGTTAATAATAGAATATCAGCTATTTCTTGGTTTGTCAAGGATGTAAAAGTTTAATGGAATATGTAAATATAAGAGTGTAAAGTGTAAAGTGTAAAAAAGATGCGGGTTTTCTCTTAGTCAGGTTTAAACTTGTATTTTTTTAGCTAATTTGAAACCGGATTCTACTGGTGTAAACATACACTTTACACTCTAAACTTTACACTTACTTATGAATTACTGGCTTATCAAATCCGAACCTTTTAAATATTCTTTTGATCAATTTGTTGCAGACAAAAAGACTTTCTGGGATGGCGTGCGTAACTATCAGGCGCGTAATAACCTGAGAGAAATGAAGAAAGGAGATTTGCTGCTGTTTTATCATTCAAATGAAGGGAAAGAGATTGTTGGTATTGCCAAGATTGTGAAAGAAGCCTACCAGGATCCTACTACGGATGATGCAAATTGGGTGGTTGTGGATGTTGCTCCGGTAAAAAAACTGAAGAAGCCGGTAACGCTGGAGACAGTTAAAAAAGATAAGCGCCTTGCCAACATGGCCCTGATCAAGTTGATGCGTCTGTCTGTACAACCTGTTCGGAAAGAGGAGTTTGATATTATCATGGAGCTGGCTGGGGAATAAAAAAACAAATCTTTCAACGGCCTTATTCCATAAAAT
>JAGKWN010000206.1 GCA_021151805.1 Cytophagaceae bacterium
GGATAATACTATTGTAATAATAAGATGAACGTTTTAATTTATTCACATCTGTTTTTACCTTCTGTTGGAGGGATTGAAATTGTATCAGCAACATTAGCTGAGAATCTGATTAAACATGGCATTCGTTGTACGGTCGTGACAAATACACCAAGCGAGTTACCTGATAACTTTATTTATTCAGTAATTCGCCGTCCAAGTTTACTGGAGAAAATAACACTTGTTAGAAAACACGATATTATACATTCCAACGGTGCAAGCTTAGCTTTTTTCTTCGTTGCAATCTTATTAAATAAACCGTTTATATGGACACATGGAGGATATCAGGTTACATGTATAGACGGGTTAGGCTGGGTAGATGGGGAGAAAGCACCGTTAACTCCTTGGGCATCCTATAAATTTCACATAAAGAGAAAGGGACTAATTTCTGCATCATTGAATTTTATGAAGTTGATTATTCGTATTATCGCATCCAAATTTGTAAGTAAAAATATTGCCATAACAGAATGGGTCAGCAGAAGACAAGTATTACCAAAACAAATGGTGATTTATAATCCGTTTCCAATAACAGCTTTTAAAGATGTTAAAAAAATGACTAAGAGTAATCTCTATGATTTTGTATTTCTTGGGAGATTAGTAAGTGAAAAAGGAGTAGAGACTTTATTAAGAGCTTTTGCTTTGCTTATAAAAGATATTGGCCATGAAAATAAAAAGTTACTGCTTATTGGTGATGGTGACAGGAGAATTCAATATGAAGGATTAGCACAAGAACTTGGTCTTTTAAACAATGTATTGTTTGCAGGGAAAAAAACAGGGAAGGATTTGGTTAATGCATTAAGTACATCCCGAATTGCAGTAATACCGTCTGAATGGGAGGAACCAATGGGCGGAGTAGCATTGGAACTTATGGCTGCAGGTAAACCTTTAATTGTTTCTAAAAATGGAGGGCTCGCAGAATGTGTTGGAGATGCAGCACTATTATTTGAAAATAGTAATTACCTGCAATTGTATGAACAAATGAAAACTTTGATTGAAGATACCGATTTACAAGTGCAATTATGCTCAAATGCTGATAAACAGCTGGAAAGATTTGAACCAGCATTTTTAACTCAGGAATATATTTTCATGTATCGTTCGGTATTGCGATAGTATATTATTAAATAATTCCTCAGTAAAAAGATTCAGATTTAAGCTAAACTAAGGGCAAAAAATAGTACATTTAATAAAGCTTAGATAAGTATATATCATAACGAAGTTTCTATTTCATGCCTGTTCGTAAAATAAATCTTATTCATCCGGTAAAAAATGCATTTGCTCTTCAAACGGCCAAAGCTTTTCAGCGCCAAGGGATTCTTAATAAACTTTTTACAACTTATTTTTATTCAAATACTTTTTTTTTAAAAGTGTTGAATAAAATCTATCCGTCTGTTTATCAGAAAATAAATAATGAATTAAAACGAAGAGACTGGCAGATTGATGCAAAATATATAATAAGTCATCCCTGGATAGAGTATAAACGGATTCTATTATTAAAAACCGGCTGGAATAAAAAAATCGGCCGTACTGCAGATGAATTAAATACTGCCATGTATGATACGTTTGATAAGATTGTGGCAAGAGATGACTGGGGAAAGGTTGATGCAATATATGCTTATGAAGATTGTGCGCTACGTTCTTTTGAACGCGCAAAAGAAGCAGGTATTACATGTTTTTATGATCTTCCTATTGTACATTATAAGACAGCTAAAGAAATATTAGAAAAGGAAGTTGAGCTATATCCTGCTTTTAAAAGTTGCCTTGCTACAGTTAATGAACCAGCCTGGAAGATTATAAAAAAACTTAAAGAATTGGAATTAGCAGATCTGATCTTTGTGCCTTCAAATTTTGTAAAACAATCCATCCTTGATATCGGCGTTCCTGTAGAAAAAATTAAAGTAAATGTATTTGGCGCACCCATTGAATATTTTAAACCAATGGAAAAAACAGATACAACATTTCGGGCTATTTTTGTTGGCGGAATAGGGCCCCGCAAAGGTGTACATTATATTATTCAGGCATGGAAAGAACTTCATTTGCCTGATGCTGAATTGCTGCTAGTTGGAAAAGATCTTTTTCCTGAAGGGTGGCTTGCAGAAAATATTAAAGGAACAAAAATTAAATTTGTGCCTTCAGTTCCACACCATCAATTAAATAGTTATTATGCTTCGGCAGATGTATTTGTATTTCCATCCCTAGCAGAGGGGCTCGCTCTTGTTCAATTGGAGGCCATGGCTTGTGGTTTACCAATAATAAGTACTCCGAATGCCGGTGCAGAAGATATTATTGAAAATGGCGAAAATGGTTTTTTAATCCCGATCCGGGATACGGAAGCATTAAAAGAGAAAATTAAATTTTTGTATGCGAATCCTGATAAAAGATTTGCTATGAGCAAAGCGGCTAGACGTTCAGCTGAAATGTTTACATGGAAGCGCTATCAGGATTTTATTTTAGATTCGATTAATAGTTATGCCCCCAAAGTGAAATGACACTCTTATCTGAACAGGTCGTAATTAAGAAAATTGAAGCAGGTAGAAGCATAAACAATGCAATCTTTCTATTTTATATTTTATTATTTGCTGAAGGTATCTTACGTAAATGGATACTACCACCATTAAG
>JAGKWN010000096.1 GCA_021151805.1 Cytophagaceae bacterium
TTATAAAGTTTATACACTCTTATATCGTTTTCTTATTCGGAGCTTAGCTCAGCTGGTCAGAGCATCCCGTATTTCAAACGGGAGGGTCACTGGTTCGAATCCAGTATCTCCCACGATTAGAAAGCCTTACAGAGATGTGAGGCTTTTTTATTTTTACAATTTTTCAGTTCTGCTATGTTTACTTTTTATATTTTACATTCCTGCTTAAGAGACAAATATTATGTAGGTTATACCGCTGACATGATATCAGACCGACTTCGTCGCCACAATTCAAATCATAAAGGATTTACTGGAGGGGTCGGGGATTGGGTTTTAGTATATTCTGAACAATACCCAACTAAGGAATTAGCACTTTCTCGTGAAAGAGAAGTAAAGGCATGGAAGAGTAGAAAACGTATTGAATTGTTGATTAAATCAGCTTAGCTCAGCTGGTCAGAGCATCCCGTGTTTCAAACGGGAGGGTCACTGGTTCGAACCCAGTATCTCCCACGATTAGAAAGCCTTACAGAGATGTGAGGCTTTTTTTATTTTATAAAGTTCATCATACTCGGTTGAGCAATGATCACAACAGGGAACAAGTTTATAGCAACAACAGAGTAAAATAAAATACGCCCAACACCGAAGGTACTGGGCGTAAAAAACATTTATAATGCTGGGTAAGATTATAGTGCAATCAGCAAATGTTCAGTGTTGAGAAAGTCGACACTGAATTTTTTTATCATTTCACGGGCACTTCTAAACTCATTCCTTATTTGATCTTCCGTTCCAGCAGCCTTTGCAGGGTCGGGAAAATTTGAATGAATCCTTTTAGCATTTGTAGGAAAGAAAGGACAATGCTCTTTTGCATTATCACATACAGTAATCACAAAATCAAAATTTATATCGCGGTATTCTTCTATACTATTTGAGGTATGGTCCGAAATATCAATTCCGACTTCTTTCATCGTTTCAATTGCTTTTGGATTTACACCGTGTGGATCCAATCCTGCACTGTAAACAATAACATCTTTTCCGTAATGACGGAGATAACCTTCCGCGATCTGACTTCGGCAACTATTGCCGGTGCAGAGAACTAAAATTTTCTTCATAATAAATTGTTAAACAAAAAGCCAGATTATATTGATTATGCAAAACTTCGGATCAAATCCGAATAGTAATTGCAACACAACAACGGACGTAGTAATAATAATTGGTCTTCGGTATTTTTCAATTAGTTTCATAATTAACAACAGCCTGTTTCTGGGGTGCAACAACTTTTATTAGCTGATTCTGCTCTATTATTTTCAGGAGTTATTCCGCATGAATCACTTGCCAGGCAAGCTGTCTTTTTTGTTTCCAATATGAAATGAGTACCATTAAATCCTAAACTGTATTTGCCAATGGTATCTGATTGATACTCCACTTCCACTTCCTGATCTTCAATACCAAGAGCCTTCTCAGAAAGCGTGATAATATTCAATAACTTTTGAGGGAACAACCGATGATCTGTATCGTTCGAAGTCCAGAGTTGGAAGTTTACAACATGTTCATGGCGAATAGTTCCTCCACAATCAATGAAATTTTTTGTAATCTGTCCGATTTCCGTGACATGGAAATGAGCTGGAATCTCTGTTCCGTCTGCAAGCTGGAACTTTACTGTATCCAGTGCTGTGAGCTGTTTTTTTACTTCTGATAGTTTCATTTTTTATATATTTAATTGATCGTAATATTGCGATGTATTTAAGCAAATTTTTTTAACAGCAACTTCCTTTATTAGTTGTGTAATCAGCAAATAACTTAGTTAAGTATTTTTTAGCCTGTTCCCATTCCTTTTCATCTATGCAATAGCATACTTTTACACCTTCGATTTCTCCTTTAATCAGACCGGCCTCTTTTAATTCTTTCAGATGTTGTGAAACGGTACTTTGAGATAATGGTAACTCTTCTACTATATCTCCGCAAATGCAAGACTGTTTTTTGATCAGCAAATCCAGAATAGCAATGCGGGCTGGATGTGCCAGAGCCCTTGCATAACCAGCGATCTTATTCTCACGAATTGTAAATTGTTCCGATTTTGAAGTTCCCATTACTTTTTAATTTATCGTAATATTACGATTTAATTAATAATCTCCAAAATAGTAGACAATATTCTATTCACCATTCTGAATTTATATGCATGATTAGGCTTTATCTATGCCTGAGTATTCATAAAAACGTATGGATAAACCAGAAAATAACTGTGCTAATAGCTTATTTGTTAATTAATTGGTACTTTTTCACTCCCATACATAAATTTTGAAAGGCTAAAAACAGAATTTGTAAATTTTTCATGATGGATACAGAGTTAGAACAGTACAAATCTGAGAATGCCCGCTTAAAGGCAGAGGTGGATTTGTTAAAAACACAACTGCAGGCAAATCCTTACAAGGCCATGTTTGAGTCATCGCCGGATATTATTATTCAGTTGGACATTTCAAACAGAATTTTAATCATACACATTCCCGATGTTTCTTTTGATCGGTTGAATGCGGTTATAGGCAAAGATATTTTTGAGGTGACTCCGCTCTATGCACATGAAAAAATGGCCAATGCCCTGCAATCGGTATTTACGGAAGGGCAGGCAGTCAAATATTATTCAGAAGGAGAAACACTCGGCGCATACCGCTATTACGATAATTATTTATCACCTATAAAAAATGAAACGGGCGACATCGTTTCTGTTTATTTCAGGAGCCGTGAGATTACAGCACAGAAGCTTGCTGAAAAAGTACTGCTGGATAGTGAACGGAAACTGAAAACAGTTTATGAAAACTCCATCCAGATTTTAACAATTCTGGATCTGGATCGGAAGTTTATCTGGTTCAACCGAAACGCGTTGCTAAGAAGCCCGAGTGTATTAGGCAGGTCGCTGGTTTTGGGAACTGCCGCCGAAACTTATATTGAAGAAAGTCAGCGGGCACTTTTCATTTCGAATTTCAATAAAGCACTTGCCGGACAGGAAGTAACTTATTTAAGAGAAGTTAATTTAAAACCGGAAGTCATTTTTATAGAGTATACCTTAAGCCCTATTTTGGAAGACGGTCTTGTTGTAGGCGTGTCATTAACGGGCATGAACGTAACGAAGCATAAAAAGTACGAAGATTACCTTAAAAGTATCAATGTAGAATTGGTTAAGCAAAATGAACGGCTTAATCAATATTCCTATATCATTTCTCATAATTTAAGAGGCCCGATCGCAACGTTGATGGGTCTTGTAGCAATTTTTGAACAATGCAAGAATGATCCCGCTCAGGTGAAGGAGGTAATCGAATTGATAAAAAAATCTTCCGCTAACCTGGATACAATTATTGTTGATTTGAATATGGTACTTGCAAATAGCAATAATGAAGAAAATGATCGTACGGAAATTAATTTGCAAGAAGAATGTGCGGGAATTGCATTTTTACTGTCATCGCAGGTTGAAAAATCAAATACCACATTCGTGTACGATTTCAAGTGTGAAAGCATTTATTCCATCAAAAGTTATATTCACAGTATTTTATACAATTTGATTTCAAATGCGATTAAGTATAAAAGCTTACATTTAAAGCCCGTGATTCACCTTTCCTCGTATATAGACAACGATACGATTTGTATTGAGTGCAAGGATAATGGCATAGGAATTGATATGGAAAAGTTTGGAGATAAACTCTTTGGCTTTTACAAACGATTTCATTCACATGTTGAAGGCAAAGGTCTGGGACTTCATTTGGTTAAAAAACAAGTAGAGATGCTTCATGGGCGGATAGAGGTGAAAAGCGCCATCGGAGAAGGTTCTACGTTTAAAATATTTTTACCAAAATAAAAATTTGTAACTTAATAATAGATAATTATTAACACTATGAAAAAAACAATATTGATTACCGCGCTTTTAACGATTGTGTTTACTTCTGTGATTGCGCAAATGATTCCTACAAGTGTAAAGATCACTGTTCGTAATGATTTGGGTGCCCTTGAAAGCGGCGTAAAAGTTTCGCTTTATAAGAACAAGGAGGATTATGAAAAAAGTGTTAATGCTGAATTTGCAGGAAGCACAGATGCGAAAGGAACTGTTTATTTTCAGAATCTGACTCAGCTGAATTATTATGTAGGTGCTGAAAAGGGCGATAAGAATAATTTTGGTGCGGGAGAAAAGTTGGATGCACTAACAGCAAACCGTGTCAATAAAGTAACAATCATTATATCTGAATAGCTGTAACGGCAGCTTTGTGAAAGTGTTATTTCTATGAATGAAGGAATGTTTACCGCCGAAGAAAGACAGAAACTCCTTCAAGAGATAGAAAGGCTAACGCATGAAAATGAACGATTGACTGCCCGGGTTGAAGATGAAAATATTTATAAAATATTTTTTGATGCCCATCCGGATGTGATTTTTAAAATTGATTTAAACTTCATCATCAGTTTTGTACATGTGCCGCATCGTTCAGCAGATTATGTAGCGTCCATCACCAATAAAAATATTCTGGATTTGATGCCGGTGCAGTTTCACGAATCTGTCAAAACGGCTATTCAGGCAAGTGTGCAGACAGGGAAGTCGGTTGTTTACCATTCCGAAGGCGAGTTTGAAGGGGAGTATAAATACTATGAAAATTTTATTTCCCCAATTAAGAAACCTTCCGGCGAAATAAAAGAAATGCTGTTTTACAGCAAAAATATTACTGCCCAGAAGAATATTGAGCACATGCTCATTAAGAACCAGCATACATTAAAAACCATCTTCGAAAATTCAGAACAGTTTATCACCGTAATAAACCTGAATCGAAAGTTGGTCTGGTTCAATAAAAAAGCACAGGAATGGAGCCCTATCATTTTTGGCAAGCAAGTTGAGTTTGATTGTGAAGCAGAGTTATTACTGCCGGAAGAATACAGGGCGAGTTTCCTCGAACATTTCAATCAGGTATTGGCTGGAAAATCTGTCAACTACGTCCGGAATTATATAGTTAATTCGAAGCCGTTTTACCTGGAACTGTCATTAAATCCTGTGTATGAAGACGGCGTGATTACGAACGTGTCACTTATCGGTGTTGATATAACCAGGCATAAAGAGAACGAAGCGTTTTTGAAAAGAGCTAATAGCGAACTTACTCATCAGAATGAACAGCTGAATGAATTCTCTTATATTATTTCACACAACCTCAGAGGGCCAATCGCTACATTGATGGGGCTTGTAGATCTTTTTGAAAACAATGCAAAAGATCAAAGCGGCGATGTGAAGCAGACAGAACAGTTTGTATATCACATTAAGAAAACGCTGCAGAAATTAGATGCTGTGATTGTTGATTTGAATTTTGTTGTTACCAACCATGATGACAGCGTTAGCAATTATTCACTTATTGACCTAAAAGAAGAGTGCGATTCTATTTCAGATTTACTTTCCATTCAGATAAAAAGCTCGGGCGCTGAGTTTGTATATAATTTTAAAATGGTGCCAGTTATCTGTTCTGTTAAATCGTATATCCACAATATTTTATACAATCTTATTTCGAATGCTATAAAATATAAAAGGCACAGTTATGCGCCGCTCATTTATTTATCGAGCTATCAAATCAATGATGACATCATTTGTATTGAATGTAAGGATAATGGTATAGGGCTGGATCTGGAACGTTACCAGGATAAGCTATTTGGTTTTTATAAACGCTTTCATCATCATGTAGAAGGCAAAGGGATTGGCCTGCATCTTGTTAAAAAACAAATTGAATTGTTGAAGGGGAAAATAGAAGTGCAGAGTGCGGTTGATCAGGGCACGACGTTTAAGATATTTTTACCGGTAAGCAAACCATAAAAATAAAATTGATACGCATTGCACGAAAAATAAAAAGTCACGCTTTTGGGCGTGACTTTTTATTTTTGAAAGTTAACTATAGCTAGTTGAAATGTAGTTACGTTTTAGCTGGCCTTAATCTAATATACAAAGGCTATTGCAGATTAATTGTTGTATGGCAAAGACCATTCAAAGCAGCGCACAATTTTATTTTTCTTATAATCCTGAATTAAGATATCGGGATTAAGATTTAACAAATCGAATGCAGAATCTGATTTAGAGAAAAAACTAATCATATAGTTATTTCCTTTTAAATCCTCCTTGATCTGCTTCTGAAGTTTCTTGTCGTCTTCCTGGACAAAAACTTTATAGTGTGGCTTTTTCATATTGGTAATATTTACGGTTCTTATTATATAAAGTTATATAATTCAATAAGATGAATATTTACAGAATTTTAGTAAATAGTTGTATGATGGCCACAACGCGGCTTTATGCTCCTTGAAAGCTGTTTTTTCCGTATTGGTAAGCAGCATTTAAATACTTAAAACAGATCGTATTTTTCAGATGCATCTCGATTGGCCTGATACAAAAATGTACAACATGGGATTTTGGTGCAATTTGTATCAGGCTTCGTCTAAATGTTTATATTTGATATACTAAGATCTATTCCGCATGGATTCAAGCATAGAAGATTTACATAAGGAAATTGCGAGATTAAAAGAAGAGATAAGCTTGCTGAAAGAGCCTGCGAACTTAAGAGCCTATAAACTTCTTTTGGAATCATTGCCGGATACCATTATGCAGGTAGATGCGCAGTATAGAATTGTTGTGATTCATTTGCCTGACTGTCCGGTTGAGCAAATGGATGCGCTAAAGGGATTGGACGTATTTGCTGTTACACCTAAATCTGTGCATGCTAAATTGAAAGATGCGCTTGAGAAAATTTTTTCAACGGGCGAAAGTGTTGTATATGAATCGGAAGGTTATGTAACGGATGCATACCGTTATTACATCAATCATGTTTCTGCTATTAAAAACGAACGGGGAGAGACAGATTTCGCGTATTTTGTTTGCAGAGAAATTACCGTGCAGAAAGTAGCACACATGCAGGCCGTAGAAAGTGAGCAAAAACTTACCGCACTCTTTGAAGGGTCTTCCCAGATCATTTCCCTGTTTGATAAAGACAGCCGCTTTATCTGGTATAATAAAACTGCATATGAAAAGAGCATTTTTTTATTTGGAAAATATATTGCCGTTGGCGAACGCTTTGATCAGTTTCTGAAAGAAGAATTCAGAGCCGGGTTCAATGAAAATTTTCAAAAAGTATTGAACGGTGAAATTATCACTTATAACCGGGAGTATGTATATGAAGGCAAACCATATTTTCTGGAAATCATGCTGCAGCCGGTTTATCAAAATAAAGAATTAATAGGTGTTTCACTGACCGGTAAAAATAACACCGAACGCATGGAATATGAAAGCCGGCTTGAGAAGGCGAATAAAGAACTGATACAGCAGAATGAGCAGCTGAACCAGTATTCATATATTATTTCACATAACCTGCGCGCACCTATTGTAACCTTGTTAGGACTGATTTCCATTTTTAACCAGGTTAAAAATAATCCGGATGAAATCGATGCAATTGTTGCACATATTACTAAATCTGCAAATCATTTAGATACCGTAATTAAAGATCTGAATCATGTATTGACGGTTAATGATAAAAAGTCTGTCATGACAGACGTGCAGCTGGATGCGGAGTTTGATATTGTTCGTTTTCTATTGAAAAATGAAATTGAATTATCGGAAGCAGTGATCACGTATGATTTTTCAAACTACCCCGTGATCCATTCCATTAAAAGTTATATTCATAATATTTTATATAATCTTTTATCAAATTCTTTAAAGTATAAGAAGGCAAATGCTGCACCTTATATTACGGTGTCGAGTTATAAGCATCCGTCAGGTATGGTTTGTATTGAATTCTCTGACCAGGGAATTGGTGTTGACCTGGAAAAGTTCAGTGATAAATTATTTGGATTCTATAAACGGTTTCATACCCATGTTGAAGGTAAAGGACTTGGACTGCATTTAATTAAAAAACAAATTGACTCCCTGGATGGCCGTATTGAAGTTGAAAGCGTAGTGGGTCAGGGAACCACATTTAAAGTATTGCTTCCTGAAGAGAAATTATAAAGATGTTACAACAATAGTCTTTCAAGCTCCGAAAAGACCGTTTATTTTTAATAGGTCCATCCACACAGAAATATTTTTATACCCGGGCAACCGTATTTACAAAATGCCTGTCTTGCTCATACAACCAAAATTATTTTGTATGAAACTTTTCTATCAAACACTTTTAACACTCTTCATGGGAATATTTCTTCTCATTGGTCCTGCTCAGGCAGATTGCTGCAATGCTGGTTTTTCCAGCTCCCGGTTAGGTCAATATGCTGGCCTGTATACATATCAATTTGAAATGAATGATTCTGCAGGAACAGATATTCAATTTGTGCAATGGGCCTTTGGTGATGGCCTGTATTCAACTGAAAGAAGTCCTTTACATTCATATAACTCTACAGGTGAGTACGCTGTTACACTTACTGTATTTAAAAAGATGATCAATGGAATTCAGCAAAGCTGCTCCGAAACGCGCATACTGCGTGTGGATGGCAACTGCTCTAATTTCATTTATTTCCAATCAAATAAAAATGTTTCCTTCCTACAGACTGCAGCTTTTGATATTGATTCTGCATCTGTATGGGCTACATCCAGAACATTCTTATGGACTTTCGGCGACGGACAAACATCGAACGAACTGAATCCTATCCATACGTACAACAGAGAAGGTACCTATACGGCTTGTTTGTATCAGTACAGAAATGATTCTGCTTTTGTAGATTCATGCTATGTATGTAAAACATTTGTTGTACAGGATACAACCAAGCCTGTAGCTTGTAATGCGAACTTCTCTTACCAACTTAGAGATTCTCTTGTGTTTGCATATGCTTCAGATACGCTGCATGAATCTTACTGGTGGGTATCAAATGATAGCAGCAAACGTTACGGAAATAATGCCGTTTATCCGATTGTACGCAACGAAGCGCTTACCATATGCCATCGTACGTATGCAGGTGGGCCCGATTCTACTCAATATTGCGAATCATGTCAAACCATTAACAATACAATCCCAGTAGATACAATACCTACAATATGTAATGCTGATTTCTATTATATCGTAAACGGTTCTGCTGTTGAATTGCATGCAGCAGATACCGCAGCATATTCATACTGGTCGTTGAGAATAAATGGTAATGACCAGCTTGGGTATCATGGTAGTAATGTTGTAGCCTTTATGCCAGCTGATGCGAACGTGAGCGTTTGTCATTATCAATACCGAAGCGGAGCAAATGACAGTTGCTTTGTTTGTAAAACGATTCTGGGTTCTATTGATAGCACCAAAGTATGTTCTTCAGAATTTAATTATTCTGTAAGCGGAAACACCATTTCTTTCACGCCGGATTCATTATCGTATAACAGCATTCACCATTGGGATTTCGGAGACGGAAGCTATTCAAATGATTCTTTACAGGTGAACCATACATTTGATACCCCGGGAATCAAACGCATTTGCCATACTACATTGAATAGAAATTACGCTATGCAAGTGATCGATAGCTGTACAACGTGTAAAGATATTCAGATTGAAGCAGCTGAAGTATCGGTTCATCCGAACCCTGCGGTGCAGCATGTAAACTTCAAATCGAAAGATGGGGTGTTTGCTTCAATTGTGATCTATAATGTTAATGGTTTAGAAGTAAAAAATATTTCCGATATCCATTCAAATAAATGCCAGGTGAGTGTTTCGGATCTGCCGAAAGGAATGTATTACGCATCTATTATATTAACTGATGGCCGCGTAAACAGATCCACAATTGTAGTTCAGTAAATTTTTTGACTTATTTTTTTTCAGTCCCGCCTCACTGGCGGGACTTTTTTATTTGTATTAAGTGATAGGACCGGTATTTGCAGATTGCCAGGCATCTTTGTATCTTTGTAGTACAATTCAGCGTTTATATAAATGCTGCATGTTGGCTAAACAAGTCCCATAACCCACACAATATGTAATACCCGATTTCTTTCAGAATAATCTTCGTGCTCAATTGCAGCACATTTAAATTATTTAGTTTTTAAAGAAAGAAATCATGCTGACTATTCAGGGGATTACACATACCCATGCCAATAAAGATGTGCTGTTTGATCAGCTGCATCTTGCACTCAATAAAAAAGAAAAAGTAGCCCTTGTGGGTAATAACGGCTCCGGTAAATCTACCTTGCTGAAAATTATTTCCGGTCATTTAAAACCGACGAGCGGCAGTGTGTCTGTTGATTCAATGCCCTATTACATTCCGCAGTTAACGGGACAATGCGACGCCCTCATGGTTGCAGAAGTATTGCAGGTTTCCGGGAAACTGGAAGCGCTAAGAAAAATACTTGCCGGAGCAGGAACAGAAGAAGAACTGACAATACTTGCCGATGACTGGTCTATTGAAGAACGCTGCCAAGAAGCTCTGTCATATTGGGGATTGAAAGATATAGACCTGATGCAGGAAATGGCTACGTTGAGCGGCGGACAAAAAACAAAAGTTTTTCTGGCAGGCATTGCTGTTCATAAACCGGAATTTATTCTGATGGATGAACCCAGCAACCACCTGGATCAGCAGAGCCGGGAAGTGTTGTATGAATGGATACAAACAACAAATGCTACTCTCATTGTTGTGAGCCACGACCGGATGCTGTTGAATTTACTTTCAGCAACATTAGAATTGACAAGCAATGGAATAGCGATTTATGGCGGCAATTATGATTTTTATGCGCAACAGAAAGGTATAGAAAACAATGCGCTGCAGCTGGATATCAAAAACAAGGAACGCAGCTTGCGGAAAGCAAAAGAAGTCGAACGTGAAACAATGGAGCGCCAGCAGAAGCTGGATGCCCGCGGAAAGAAAAAGCAGGAAAAGGCCGGGCTGCCTACAATCTCGATGAAGACGTTCAAAAACAATGCTGAAAAAAGTACGGCCCGAATGAAGGATATTCATACAGAAAAAATTCAGTTGGTTGCTCATGAACTAACAAAATTGCGAAACGAATTACCGGATGCAGATAAAATCAAATTCAGTTTTGATCAATCCCGTTTGCATAAGGGCAAGGTGTTGATCAGCGCCAGTGGAATCAATATGCTATATGCTGAAAAGCCTCTTTGGTCAGAACCGTTAACACTGGAAATAATGAGTGGTACGCGCATTGCTTTAAAAGGGAATAACGGATCTGGGAAAACAACATTAGTGAAAATTATTCTCGAACAACTGTTGCCAAATGCAGGAACTGTTTACAGGCGTGCGGACCGGATCATGTATATCGACCAGGAATATTCTATCATAAACAATGCACTGAGTGTTTATGAGCAGGCCTTACGTTTCAATACTTCAGGCTTACAGGAGCATGAGCTTAAAATTCGGTTAAATCGTTTTTTGTTTCAGAAAGACACTTGGGATAAAAGTTGTGCCGTGTTAAGCGGAGGTGAACGCATGCGCTTGTTGCTCTGTTGTCTGACCATAGCAGGGGATGGGCCGGATATGATTATCCTGGATGAACCAACCAATAACCTGGATCTGCAGAATATTGATATATTGACCACGGCCCTTCATGCATACAAAGGCACCTTGCTTGTGATTTCGCATGATACATATTTTTTGAAACAGATCGGCGTAGAAGAAGTAATTGAACTGGAAAAAAGTTGAAAGGAAATATAAGGATATCATCGTTGCAGCTTAAATCGTAACGTTCATTTACGCCGCGTGCAGGCTTTATGCGTTTGAACATTTATTTGAAGGAATGGCATATTGTAACTCATCCAGAATTGAGTTATCTTGGTTGCTTGAATTTTAATTCTGCCCGGCTGTTTTTAGGCAGAATGATCTGAACCAATTTTACTATAACCGATTTGTTTATGACTAATCTTTTACGCTATGCAGCCATGCTACTTTGTTTAGCATGCATGCCAATTTTCACCCAAGCACAATGTACAGTCAATGCCGGAGTCGATGTTGGCAAGTGTAATTATGTTATGGATTCCATTCAATTGTTTGGGTCTGTTACTGGCAACTTTACTACCTACAGCTGGACTTCAACTGGTAATGGTGTATTTCAAAATACAACTACGTTGAATCCGTATTATTTTCCCACTACTGCTGACTATTCGAAAGATTCAATCATTATTACTTTAACGGCAACCGGTGGCTCATGCGGAACAATGAGTGATGTTAAAAAAGTGTCTCTGTATAAAAGACCAACG
This sequence comes from Cytophagaceae bacterium, assembly GCA_021151805.1. Lineage (GTDB taxonomy): Bacteria > Bacteroidota > Bacteroidia > Cytophagales > Cytophagaceae > Cytophaga. The sequence continues at coordinate 12,138 of JAGKWN010000096.1, forward strand.
GTTGTTTTGCAGAATGAGTTTACTGTTTGCGGGTCTCAGATTCCGTTAACCTCTACGGTAACCGGAGCAGCAAACTTACAATGGTATACCATGGTTGGTACGGGAACATTTTCATCATCAACTTCGCCTAACCCTACCTATACTGCTTCGGCTGCGGATATTACAAGAGGGTATGTCATGGTTCGATTGAAAGCATCAACAATCTATACAGGATGTGCGCATGAAGATACCGTAAAGGTAAACATAGGGTCAACTGCTACTGTAGATGCCGGTGCAGATAAAACGATTTGCGCAACACAGGGTACACAAACGTATTGCACCGGTTCAGGAACAGGCTTTACTACTTATGTATGGTCGACATCCGGAACAGGCACATTTTCCAGTCCGACATCTTTAGCATCTGTCTATAATTTCTCAGCAGCAGATATTGCTGCAGGAAGTGTTACGCTAACACTTACCGGAAGTAGTTCAACATGCAGTCAGCTATCAGATGCACTTGTAATTAATTTATTACAGACTCCTTCTGTGAATGCCGGCCCAGACCAGAATGTTTGCGGAAACACTGTAGCCCTTAATGGAACTGTTTCTCCAACTTCAGGAGTAACCGTGAAATGGACGAGTCCATTTGGTTCAGGTTCATTCAATAACACGAATATATTAGCTCCTGTATATACATTTTCAGCAGCTGATGTTACCCAAGGTTATGTATTTTTAGACCTGCAGGCAACAAGTACAAACGGTTGTGTGTTTGATGATACCATAAAAGTGTATACAGATGCAACGGCATCTATAGATGCAGGGGCAGACCAGACAATCTGTAGTAACGCTATTTATTTAAACGGAACAGTAACAGGTAGCTATACATCATATGCATGGACATCGTCCGGTTCTGGTACATTTGCTAACCCGTTAATACTTACTGCACCCTATTATTTCTCTGCGGCAGACATTGTAGCAGGTAGTGTTACGCTTACACTTACTGGAACAAGTTCTTGCGGTACAGTATCAGATGAGCTGGTTGTTGCCATTGCAACTACACCCACTGTTAATGCAGGTGTAGAACAAAGTGTTTGCGGTACTACCGTAGCATTGAATGGAACGGTTAATCCGTCTTCAGGAGTAACCGTGCAGTGGGTAGCTGATCTTGGTACCGGAACGTTTAGCAATACCACCACAAAAGCGACTGTATATACAGCTAGTGCTGCAGACCTTACAAAAGGTTTTGCACTTATTACTCTTTTTGCTACTACTTCAGCCGGTTGTATGGCTGTAGATACGGTAAGGTTAGACTTCAATAAAACGCCAGAGGTATTTGCCGGTGCGTATCAGTTGTCGTGCAGCAATACGGTGAATGTGCATGGATATGCAGCATATGCAACATCCAAAACATGGACAAGCAGTGGCACAGGTTCATTTGTAAATACAACGAAAGATTCAACCATTTATACAGCTTCCATCGCAGATATTGCGGCGGGTAAGGTAGTACTTACCTATACAGGTGTGAATGCCTGCGGAACAGCAAGCAGTAATACAGAGGTGCTTTTCCTTACATCAACAGCTGTATCCGTAAATGCAGGACTTGATGTTACTGTTTGCGGCAGAGATACGGTGCAGCTTGCAGGTACAGTGTCAAATGTTTCCGGTGGCAGCTGGTCTACAAATGGTTCAGGTTATTTCATCTATTCCCCTTCGCATTTGGCAAACCTATACGTACTTTCAACTGCCGACAAGGCTTCAGGAAGTGTTACATTTACATTGACTTCTTATGGTAATGGTGGGTGCAATCCGGTATCGGATACAAAAGTGGTAACCATTCCTGCCGGTTCATTGCCAAATGTATATGCTGGTCCGGATCAGGTATCGTCTATATCTACATCATTGAATGCATCGGTAAGCAATGCTGTTTCTCAATTATGGGAGACATCCGGAACTGGATTATTTGCTCCTTCTCCTACAGCTTTAAATGCTTCTTATATTCCGTCTGTACAGGATATTGCTGCCGGCAGTGTTGTACTTACACTTGTAGCAACAGGTACCTGCGGCGAAGCATCAGACGCATTGACTTTATATACGGCAATACCATGTGCAATAACAGGAAAGATAAAGGCTGGAGCCAATACACTTGATCGTGGGTTTGTTTATTTATTTGTAAAAAGCCAGGGCATGTTAAAACTTGTTGGTATAGACTCATTAAAACCATCGGATAATGGCGCATATGAATTCCCTTCTGTAGCAAGCGGTAGTTACCTTATGTTTGCGGTGCCTTCAACAGCTTCTGCTTATTCCACAACTTATCTGGCAACTTATTATGGAAACTTGAATCCTATTAGCTGGTCAGATGCACAGAGCATAGAAATTGTGAATGGATCTGCTTCACAAACACTTAATCTTAACCTTGCAAGTTTTGTAAGTGCTAAGCCTAATTGGAATACAGGAAAGGATACTATTTCCGGAACAATATTCTATAACATTGCGCTGCCTGCAATGAGACTGGCAGATGAAACAGGTAATTCACTTGCTGATGCCGTAGTATATTTAAAAACGGTTGAGGGTGGACACATCATTGCGTATACCAAAACTGATAAATACGGCGCGTATTCATTTAACAATATAGTTAGTGGTAACTACCTTGTAGCAACAGAATATGCCAGTGCATTTTATATGAACCAGAAAACTGTTCCAGTAGATGGCAATTCGAAAACAGTTGAAGATGGCAGCAATCGTGTAGACCTGATAGGAATTAGCACTGGTATATTAACGCCGAACAAATCTACACAGGTACAGGCATATCCGAATCCGGCAACGGAGAATGTACATGTAAAATTGCCAGCTGCAGGTAATTATTCTGTAAAGGTGTTTGATGAAACAGGTGTTGTAAAGCATGTACAGCAACTGATAATTTCTTCAGGCGAAACAGCAGATATCTCTTTAGGGAGCCTGAACAAAGGTTTGTATATTATTCAGATCACATCCGGAGATGAAGTATATAATGCAAAAGTAGTGAAGTTCTAAACAGAACTGCTCACATAAAAAAAGGCTTCTGTATCGTAAGATGCAGAAGCCTTTTTGTTTTTATCTGTTGAAGAGATATTATTCCATCAGTTCATGCTGAACCAACTCAAAGCTTTTTGGTGATATCGCAATCTCTCCGGTATAAGGATTATCCATCATTACAATTAAAAATATCATGGTGCCGATGAAGAAAGCGCACAGGCCTGTTAAGAGCATCTGTAAACGAAAACTTTCCATGATCAGGAACCAGAAAAATGAAATACATAGCAAAGCTCCTGTTACGCATACCAGCCATATTGTGGGAGGGAGTGAATTGCCAATACTCATCATACGCATCCTTCTTAACATAACCAGTTCATTAAATTTTCCTACAACTTCTGCCATCAGTATTTCTTCCGTTGGATTAGCCGGTTTAAAACTATATAAGTTTTTCTGCATGGGAGATAAATGATTGAATGTGCCTTTAGGTGTTTCACCTTTTTGCTGTAATGGCCAGTCTTTTTGAACCACTTCATTGGTATATTCTTTCAAGGCAGTTTGAAGTTTTGTGCGGGTTGGTTCCGGCAGTGCATCTACATCTCTGTATAAAGCACCTACGGTTGCTGCTTCAAGAGAGACCTTTTCTTCTATGGATTCAAAATTTTCCCATGTACCCACTGCAACCAGACCAAGTGTGATACCATAAAATACACCCAGAACAGCCATGAAGAAAGAGACCTGGTCATTACGATCCTGTCCGTAGGCATATTTAGTATGAAAGGTTTTTTTTGAAATATACAGACCCAGAAGACCAAAGGCAGGAAAGAAACCCGTAATCAAGAGGAATGACAGGAATGGAGGAAGATTGAAAACCCAATACAGCATCATTTTTGAAAGGATAAGTGAATGTTAAGAGATAAAAATAAGTAAATCTTATC
>JAGKWN010000207.1 GCA_021151805.1 Cytophagaceae bacterium
ATTATATCCATTTCACTTTTGTGCTATGAAAAAAAACCACTACTTACTTTTATTGCTATTTTTCGTCATTTCGAATTTTACCCACGGTCAATTGCTTCATAATAGTACAGGGTATTTTATGGATTACGGAATAAATAATAATACCGGTCCGGATTATTGGTATACGACACCTTATACCATTGATTCATTAGTAACCGAGCAATCAAAAACAGGGTTGCTTATTAAGGGAGTCAATAATAGTGGCACGCCGCAAACAGGCTACAATAATATAGGTTTTATGCAAAACCGCATGTGGGGAACACCCTACTCTTATGGATCCGGGTTTAATATTGATATGAGCCAGCCCAAAAACATGTCGATTAAAATCCGTATGCGGGCCACAGGTTCTGTCATGCCTACCATTAATGTATCCTTGAACGATACATCAGCGCGGTTCAACTTTGACAGTAAAACACTTGCGTCTTTCAAGCTTACAAATGAGTACCAGGATTATTATTACGACTTTAAAAATTTCTGGATATGCACGGTTCCCGGAAACAACCTGGCACCTATTGTAGACTCTACCGCAATATCCGGTATTGGTTTTTCTGCTACATTTGACTCACCAGTTTTTGATCTTTCAACTGTAAAAATTGAAATCGATTATATTCAACTCGGTAGTTATGTAGACTGGCCATACAACTCCATCAAAGGACGCGTATACAATGATAATAATGGCGACTGTCAGTTTAATGCAAACGATACACCAGCAAAGCAGGAATTGATCAAAGCAGAGCCTGGCCCCTATTATGCTTATACAGATGAAAACGGTTTTTATGAATTAAGAGTAGACACCTCAAACACTTCTTATAACGTCTCCTATATTCCAAGAGAAGCAATAAAAGGATTGCTGGAAAATGTCTGTCCTACTGCAGCAATCACTGTAGCTACGCCAACTTCCAAAACCACCTATTGCTGCAATGATTTCGCACAGAAAGTAAAACTGTGTTCGGTTTTAAAAATTGATATCAACAGCAATCGCAGAAGACGCTGTTTCAGAAATACGACCTATGTAAATTACCAGAATACCGGAACCATTGATTCTAAACCGGCAGAAATAAAAGTTGTTTATCCCGAATATGTCAAACCGATAAGCAGTGTTCCTGCATGGACCCGTAAGGTTGGAAACACCCTTTACTATTCCATTGGTGCTATAGCAACCAACAGCAATCAATCCATCATCATCACTGACTCTGTTGTTTGCGGCATTGAAGAGATTCGTTTTTTAACCCAATGTACGGAAGCATCTATTTCTATTAGCAATGAATGCATACAAGCATCGCACGACTGGGACCGTGCAGATGTGCAGGTAGAAGGTTTATGCGACCAGGGAATTGCCCGGTTTTACATCTCCAATAATGGTGATGGGAATATGACTGATAGTGCTTACTACAGAGTATATGCAAATGACACGTTGATCTCTATAGCAAAATTCGCATTGAAAAGCCAGGAATATTTTGTGGTTGAACTTCCAACATACGGTAACGTAATCCGCCTTGAAGCAGACCAGGTAGCCAATCACCCGGATTACAACACCAAACCAAGAGCCAGCTTTGAAGGTTGTGTTGCGGAAGCATCCTTACTGAAAACTGCTTATAAAGGGCTTGTCATGAATACTCCAACAAATGATGATCTGATAACAGCAACGTCTTGTATGCAGATTCGAGATAGCTATGACCCAAATGACAAGGCCGTATTTCCTAAAGGCCAATCTGACAAACACTACATTAGTGCAGGAACGAAATTAGATTACACCATCCGTTTCGAAAATACAGGAACAGATGATGCCTACAAAGTAGTAGTCGTTGACACACTCGATACAGATCTTGATGCAGCCACTTTTATTCCGGTAAATGCAAGCCACAAGTATTCAGTCGTAAGAGAAATCATCGATAACAAGGAAATCGTAAAATTTGTTTTTGAGGATATTAATTTAACTCCTAAAAAAATTGATAGCATCAAAGCTCAGGGCTACATTAAATTTTCTATTGCAACAAAAGCTGATTTAACAGATGAAACAATTATTGAAAATGAAGCCGGTATATTCTTTGACTACAATTCAGCCATCATCACCAATAAAGTTTCGCAAACCATCGGAGAGTATATAGAAAAAGATTTGACAAAGGGGAACATTATAACCAGAACAGCTGTAGGAACAATTACGACCGATGTTTCAACTGCTAGTTCAAATTCTGTTGCTGTGTATCCAAATCCTGCCAATGAATACGTAACCCTTACATTCCCTTCCGGTGCAGGCAAAGGGGCTCAAATCACCATCTATGCGGTAAACGGTACAGCCCTGCTAACAGAAAGTCTTAGCACTGCAGATGAAAGTACAATCTCTTTAAACCAACTGAAACAAGGTATTTATTATTACAGAATAACTGATGCTTCCGGCTTAAATCAAAACGGTAAAATCATCAAGCAATAAACCGATACCACACAAAATAAAAGCCGAAGGCCTGCTGATATCGGACCTTCGGCTTTTATTTTGTGTCTATATCATATCAAACACTTCTATAATAC
>JAGKWN010000097.1 GCA_021151805.1 Cytophagaceae bacterium
TTGAAAAATATAGAAATAAATACAAAAAAATAAATAGTTGCCAATCAGTATTTTAATTCTAATGTTATTAAATTGATAATGGAATTGATCTAAAGTTAACATTTCCTTAATAGAGTAATCCCGAAATTTGCACCAAAATAAATCTGAATAGTATCTTAAGTTTAAAATAGTATGGAAAATCAAGCAATCCCACAAAAGTCAAAATTCAGCTCTACGTTTGCATTATTAGTTATCCCGATTTGTATTATTGTCGCTGAAATTGTATTCCACTTCATCTTTGGTGCAAAAAGCAATTTTGAACCAACAGGTGAGCCTAAGGTTGGTAATTATTTTGGTATTGTATTTAAAGGAGGAGAAATTGTACCGTTCCTTATGTCTTTCTTTTTAATGGTTATTACATTTTCTGTTGAGCGTTTCATTACCATCCAGCAGGCGTACGGTACAGGTTCTCTGGACAATTTCGTACGTAAAATAAAATCATTCCTTGCTACAAATGATGTTAACGGTGCAATCGAGATCTGCGAGCAGCAGAAAGGTTCATTGGGTAATGTTACATTATCTGTATTGCAGAAATACAAATCAGTAGCTGCAGATAAATCAATGAGCAAAGACCAGAAGCAGGTTGCGATTCAGAAAGAACTGGAAGAATCTACAGCATTGGAACTTCCTATCTTAGAGAAGAACTTAACCATTCTTGCAACATTGGCTTCTGTAGCAACACTGGTAGGTTTGCTGGGTACGGTTGTTGGTATGATCAAAGCCTTCGCTGCCTTGGCAAACTCAGGTACTCCAAATGCAGAAGCATTGGCAACAGGTATCTCTGAAGCCTTGATCAACACTGCGCTTGGTATTTCTTCTTCAGCATTCGCGATCATTTTCTACAACTTATTTACAAGCAAAATTGATACGCTAACATACAGCATTGATGAAGTAGGTTTCAGTATCAACCAGAACTTTGCCGCTAACCACAAAGAAAAAGAATCAGCTGTATTGGCTTAATTAATTGAATGTCTTAAGCCATGGCTAAAGTAAAAACAAAAAGACACAGCATTTCTCTCGACATGACTGCCATGTGTGATATGGCTTTCCTGTTGCTTACCTTCTTTATCTTAACGGCTAAAATGAAGGTTCCTGAGCCTGCACAGTTTGATGTTCCGTCTTCCATTTCTACACAGCAATACGAAGAAAAGGATCTGATAAGAATATCAATCAGCAACGACGACAGGATCTTCCTTACAGTGCCTGACCAGACATTGAGAAGAGAAATGATTGATGCGTATGCAAATACCTTTAAAGTGAAATTAACCGAAGAGCAGAAAATGGCTTTTGAGTTAACCGAAACTTTTGGTATGCAGAAAACGGATTTGATTTCATACCTGGCACAGCCGGCAGAAATCAGAAAGAAGTTTCCTCAGAGCGGTATACCTGCAGACTCAACTGATAACCAATTAGAAGAATGGATAGCTACTGCTAAAGCAGTGAACCCGGACCTGACAATTGCAATTAAAGGTGATCAGGATGCTAACTACAGCAAGTTTAGTGAAGTAATCGCTACTTTAAAGAAAAGAAGAATTTATGCGTTTAGCTTAGTAACTACGTTGGAAGCTAAACCATCAAACTTATAATATTATGGCTGAAATTAACACTGGTGACGGTGGCGGTAAAGGCGGAAAGAAAAGGTCTAAAAAAGTATCTACCAAAGTAGATATGACACCCATGGTGGATTTGGCTTTCCTTTTAATTACCTTCTTTATGTTGGCCACAACACTAACCAAACAACAGAAATTTGATTTCGGTGTTCCACCGGATCTTAAGGATCTGACAAAACAACCTGAATTGAAAGCCAGTCATGCAATAACACTGATCCTGGGAGGAGATGATATTGTATATTGGTATACAATGAACCAGGATGGAACAACAGATTTTCACCAGACAGATTTTTCTGAAGATGGTATCCGTGCGGTATTATTGGAAAAAAGAAATAAAGTAGGGAAAGATCTGAACGTGATCATCAAACCGATGAAAGAATCAAAATACAAAAATCTTATTGATGTTATTGATGAACTTGCAATCCTTGGCATTGGTAAAAAAGCCATGGTGGATGCATCTCCTGAGGATATTAGATTAGTACAGGCTGAAAAGGCGGCGTCACAAAGTAGTCTATGAAAGAGGAATTAGATTTATATAATGCCACACTGGATGAGATTGTTTTTGAAGACAGAAATAAATCCTACGGTGGCTATTACTTGCGTGTATGGTATAGAAAGAATGTTACAAAAGCGGTAATCATTACCTGCTCAGCTTTTTTCTTGCTTGCCTGGGGAATTGATTATTATGTAATCGTTAGCTCCAAGCCAACAGAGGTATATGTACCTATGAAAGTGGAGATGGAAGTTCCGGATGAGCCTTTGAAAGAGGAAGAAATGAAGAAACTACCTCCACCGCCGCCTAAAGTAGAGCAACCTAAACTTGAAACGGTTAAATTTGCTGTTGCTGAGATCAAACCGGATAAATCTGTGAAAAAAGAAGAGCAGATGCAGGAAATGAATGATTTACTCAAAACCAACATTTCTACCGAGAATCAGGAAGGCGAGAAAAAGAAAGGGGATATACCGCCCGACTTAGGTAGTGATGATGGCGAAAAAGGCGGTACGGGTGAAAATACCGAACAAGTATTTACCTATGTAGGAGAGTGGCCTAAATTTAAAGGCGGTGGTGATGAAGAAGTGTTGAAATATGTACAGAATCGTATCATCTATCCGGAAGATGCTAAACAAAAAAATATAACAGGTACTGTAGCGGTTGAATATACCATTACATCAACCGGTGAAGTTACGAATGTACACGTTGTTACGGGTAAAGGTTTATGTCCTTCCATAGATGCAGAAGCTGTTCGTGTAATCAAAAGCATGCCCAAATGGACTCCAGGTAAAAATAACGGAGTTCCTGTATCTGTTAAAAAAATTGCCCGGATTAAGTTCTCTTTAAATTCTAACTAAATAAGTAACTCTAAAATAGTTTAGATGCAAAATATACTTCTTGGATTTAAGATGTCTATGGCCGTGATATACACGGCCATAGGCGTTTATTTATTAACCCATCCCAATTTCTTTGAAGGTACAATCAACAAAGAAGTTTCTTTGATGTTGGGAGTTATTCTTATTCTGTTTGGAATTTTCAGAGGATACCGGGCCTGGTTTATTGAACGTAATGCATGAATAACGTGGCATCTGTTTTCAAATACATAGCTTATTTTCTGTTTTTATTTCTTCTTGGTGCATCCTGCACATCTGAACCAAAATCGGTGACAGAAACGGTAGAAGTTTCTTCTAAACCAGATACAGTAACAGTTTTATGTGATCCTTCCTGGGAAAGTATTCTTCGTACATTTATTGTTATGTATGAAGGCCTTAATCCGCATAGAAAAATAAATCTACTGATCAAACCTGAATCGGAATGTATACAGGCTGTTATTACAGGAAGTTATAATACAGTGTTTGTTTCCAGAAATTTTTCTGCGGAAGAATTAAACGTTTTACAGCAAAAACAATGGCGTGTTGCTAACGATACGCTCTGTTACGATGGCTTAGCCTGGATTGCTCCAAAGTCTTTTTCTAAAGATTCACTTTCTGTTGATGAGATTAAAAAACTTTTTCAGACAGGCATGTTTGAAGGAGAAAACTATACCATTCAACTGAATAAAACAGGAGCTTCTGTAGCAAATTATCTGACCGGCTATTTTGGTGTACCCCCGTCAACATCACACTTATATACAGGAGGCAGCGATGAACAGATCATTCAATCTGTGCAGCAGCATAACAAATCCCTGGCTTGCATTTCTTCAGGCTGGCTGGTGAATCTTGAAGATCAAAAACACAAAGCTTATTTATCATCGGTAAAGGTTTTAAAAATTGCGGCACACACAAATGAAAAAGCTTATTCACCTTTTCAAAATGATTTAGCCTTAAATAGTTATCCTTTCAAAAGAATTTTACGGGTTATTAATAATGATGCCAATGATGGTTTAGGCACGGCTTTTGCCTCGTTCCTGATTGGTAACCGCGGGCAGCGGGTGTTCTTAAAAGCGGGATTACTTCCGTATAAAATGCCGGCTCGTGAAGTAGAATTGAAAACGAAATAAAAATCAATTACAAACAATGTTATTCATACAAACAGTTAAGTCTATGAAACACGTTATTATCTTTATTTCTACACTTTTAATTTCATTCTCTGTATTCGCACAGAATGAACAGGCGCAGAAATTTGTAGAAAAGGAAATGTATAATAGTGCAACTTCAATTTACAAAGGATTATTAAAATCGAATGTTAAAAAAGCAGGAGAGTACTATTATTACCTGGGAGATATTTGCTGGAGAAAAGAAAAAATAGATTCTGCTAAATACTATTTCATGGAAGGTATTAAGGCAGATGAAACTGTGCCATTGAATTATGTTGGAATTGGTATGGTAACTATTCAAACAAACAGTACCGAGGGTTTGAAGAGCTTTGATAAGGCCTTGTCCATGACTGCACAAAAAAATGTGCAGGTGTTGAATGCGATTGCTGAATATTATATTGTTCAGGGAGAAAAAGCAGACCTGCCGAAGGCAATTGATTTGTTAAAAAAATCAACTGAAGCTGATCCTAAAAATGCAGCTACCTGGATATTGATGGGTGATGCCTATGGCAGGCAGAGTGAAGGCTCGAAGCAGGTTGAATGCTATGGTAAAGCTGAAAATCTGTTTCATTCAATTCCAGTATTGAAAATGAAATACGGGAAACTATATTCTGCAGCGCGTAACAATGATTTAGCTGTTAAATATTTTAATGAAGGTCTGCAGATTGATTCAACATTTGGTCCGATCTATAAAGAACTGGGTGACTTGTATAGCAGAACGAAGAAATACGATCTTGCTATTGTTAATTACCAGAAATATTTAAAGTTTATTGATCGTAATGATGATGTTGAATTTAAATATGGGGATTTCTTATTTAGAAACGGAAATTATAAAGAAGCTATAGTCGTGTTTAATTCATTGGAAGCTAAGAAATATGATAGTCCGTATATCTACAACAGACGTGCTATTGCTTACTATCAATTAGAAAACTACAAGCAGGCACAAGCGGATATGGAAACGTATTTCAAGAAGATCAATGCTGTGAAAGCTAAATCGGCCGACTATGAGTACTATGGAAAAACATTGTTGAAATTAGGGCAGGATTCGATTGGTATACAACAACTGCAGCAGGCTGTTAAGCTGGATACAAACCGTATTGACCTGTATGGAGAAATAGGTACATATTATTTCAATAAATCTGACTATGCAAAAGCTTCTCAATACTATTCAAAACAAGTAACACCTAAAGCTGATGCGAAAATATTTTATGACTTAGGTCAGGCATATTACTTTAATAAAGAGTATGTGTTGGCAGATTCTGCTTTCCAGAAAATTATCGTACTAAAGCCTGCTGTTTATCTGGGCTATTTATGGCGTGCGCGTGCAAATGCGGCGCTGGATCCGGAAACCAAAACAGGTGCAGCCAAGCCGCATTATGAAAAATTAATTGAGGTCTGTTCTGCAAGTGGCACAAAATACAAGGCTGAGCTGATCGAAGCGAATGAATATATTGCTTATTACTATACAGTTAATCGTGATAAGGTTAAAGCGGATGCTGCCTGGAAAAATGTTTTAGCACTTGACCCTGCAAATGCGAAGGCAATCAATGGTCTTAAAATGAAATAACGATACTGCATTTACCTTTCATATAGCACAGGCTTTCAGAAATGTTAGCCTGTGTTTGTTTATACACCCTCCATTTTAATGCGCTTTCTTATATCGGTTTCTAGACATAATGTGTATATTTAGCGTGTAACTTACAAGACCATATTCACGTTTCTTTATTGAATAAGGCTTACTGCTACTACTTAAAGAAGAAATTTTAGCATAATTATTAAAAATAATACATTCAATCATGGCAAAAGAAAATATACATAGAGCAATGGGAAGTCTGGCATATGCCATAGCAGTAGCAGATGGTACTATTCAGGCAAAAGAAAAGGAAGTAATACTGAACCTGGCACGTAAAGAATTGCAATTGTCGGATTCGGATAGCGAGTGGATCAATGCCATGTTTGTGCAGCTGGAAAATCAGGGCATAGGTTTAAATGATGCCTATCAGTATGCCATGGATATTCTGGAAGCAAATCGTCATGATTATGATTTTGATGCCACCACGAAAAGCCAGTGCGTATCATTCATGAGAAAAATAGCAGATGCTTTTGGTGAAACCGACTATAAAGAAATGTCGGTTATTGATCGTTTCGAATCAGATATTACCAGATTTTAATGTCGAAAAAAATACGCATATTATCTATTGACGGAGGGGGAATCCGGGGGATTATTCCCGCGGCAGTAGTTGTATATATAGAAAACAGAATTCAGCGTATAACTAAAAATCCAGATGCGCGTGTTGCTGATTATTTTGACTTTATTGCAGGTACCAGCACCGGCGGCATTTTAACATCAACCTATCTGTGTCCGGCGTCGCAAGAGAGCGGACAAAGATATCGATTCTCTGCTGAAGAGGCGCTTCGGTTTTATCTGGAAAAGGGAAACTACATTTTTTCTGCAGATTTGTGGGATAAATTCGTTTCCATGGGTGGCATTATGAAGGCGCGTTATCCGCACCAGCCATTAGAGAAAATGCTGAATATTACATTCAGACAAACAAAGATAAGTGAGCTGCTGAAACCATGCCTGCTGACTTCTTATGACCTGGAAAAAAAGATTCCTGTTTTTTTTCAGTCACATGTGGCTAAAGAAAATGAAGCATTGGATTTTTATGTCAAAGATGCCTGTCGAGCTACTTCCAGCGCACCGACCTTTTTTGAACCGGCCCGTATTTATTCGTCAACTAATGTGCCTTATACACTGGCAGACGGCTCTGTGTTTGCAAATAATCCAACTTTGTGTGCCGTAACGGAAGCTTCTGTTTTATTTGCAGAAAATGGTATACCGTTAACAGCAGACCGGTTTGAAGTAGTTTCTTTAGGTACGGGAAGAAATCAAAAAGTATATACCTACGAACAGGTGAAGGACTGGGGAGGTTTAGGGTGGTTGAATCCGCTGCTGGATGTAATGATCAACGCAGCCTCAGATGTGATCGAACGGGAGTTGAACGTGTTGTTCCAGGGCGTGCAGGCAAGCGGTCAGTACCATCGTATACAGCCGGAACTCACGGGAGCAAACCAGGAAATGGATGATGCTTCAGCAGATAATATTGAACGCCTGATGCAGGTTGCCACAGTCTGCATAGAAAAGCACAAGGACGAACTTGAACTCATTGTAAACCGTATTATACAGGAGCATTAATTAGTTAGAACGAATAAAATAAAATACTTTGGACATTTTAATACTTATTTATCTCTGTTATGTAATATCAAAGCTGGCAGCAAGTAAAAACCTTCCTAAATGGCGATGGATTATACGAACTGTGCTTTACTGGATGCTGGGTGATTTCACAGCCATGTATCTTGTACAGTTACTGGCAGGTATCAATATTAATTCGGAAGTGCTGCAATCAGGAACGGTGACAATAGAAATGTTCTATGTGCTGTTTGCAGGGATTCTGGGAGGCTTTCTCGGTTATTTGTTGGTGAAAAAACAATTGCAGGATCATCCGGCAGAGGATCCGGAGAAGGAATGAAATAAATTCATTAAACACGTAAGACATGAAAAATAGACTACGGCATAGTATCCTTTATTTTTTTATTCATGTGATAGCAGTCATTTCTGTTTTTGCTCAGAATGATGCACCAACCCTGGTCAATCCTAGCTTACGGACGCTGGGCAAACCAATCAATACCCTTGAGTTTTCTGAGTTTGCACCAACCATCAGTGCAGATGGTAATACACTGATCTATGAGTCTGATAAGAGCGGTCGCTGGAGGTTATACATATCTTCACAAGCAAACGGCGTATGGTCTGAACCGAAAGATATGGATGTGATCAACAACCGGGTTATGCCGGGTGATTTTATTGGTGGTCCTTGTTTTAGCTATGATGGCAACCGTTTGTATTTTACTTCGAATATGAAAGGTACTGTAGGCGGTATGGATATGTGGTACAGTGAAAAAATCAATGATGTCTGGCAAGCCCCTAAAAACATGGGTAAGACTGTGAATACGGCCGGCTATGATGGTTTTCCTTCGGTTTCTCCGGATGGTAAATCATTATATTTTATGCGTGCAGGCACCAACAATTCGCCAACGGGGCAACGTTGCTGTATTCTTATGGTGGCAGAAAAAAGAGGGAACTATTTTATTAATCCTAAAGCCTTGCCATCGCCTGTCAATAGTGGCTGTGAAGGATATCCGAGGATTATGGCAGATGGAAAAACATTGATCTTTTCTTCTTACAGATCCGGCGGTAAAGGCGGATATGATCTGTATCAATCCAAGAAGACAGGGGCGAAGTGGAGCACTCCGGTAGCTATGGAATTCATTAATACACCGAAAGATGATGAGTTGATCTCTGTACCTGCTTCCGGCGATATTATTTATTTATCCAACACAAATAAGAATAACAAAGATGATATTTATAAACTGCCGTTACCTAAAGAATTCCGCCCGGATGAAGTGGTGTCGGTAGAAGGCGTGGTGAAAAACGAAGAGACGAATAAGCCCATGCCGGCAATCATTCGAGTGAGTAATATTAAAACCAAAGAAAAAATATCAGAAACGGAAAACGATTCCTTGTCTGGTAAATACAATCTGTATCTGCAAAAAGGTAAAAAGTATGATGTGTCTGTAACCTCGAAGGGATATAGCTTTCAGTCGGAAGTATATGATCTGGAAAAAGCAACCGCCTACGAAACCATTAAGAAGGACATGGTGCTGGAACCCTTGAAATTAAATGCATCTTTTCGTTTAAATAACTTATTTTTTGATTTTGATTCTGCTTCATTAACCAAAGAGTCTGAACTTGAGCTGGATCGCGTGATTGAAATGATGAAAACAAATGCCACCATGCAGGTAGAAATTTCTGCCCATACAGATGATATGGGAAGTGATGCATACAATCAAAAACTTTCTCAGCTGCGCGCAGAGTCGGTTGTGAAGTACCTGACACAGCATGGCATTCTTCAGACACGATTGGTGGCGAAAGGTTACGGCGAATCTGTACCATCCGTTCCCAACGATACCGAAGAGAACAGGGCGAAGAACCGGAGAGTGGAGTTTAAAATTATTAAGCTCTGATGCCTGTTCCTATTAAAACAGCTTTGGCGGGTTTTGGTAAAGCAGGCATGTATCTTCATGCGCCCTTTATCTATGCAGATCCGGATTTTGACCTGGCGGTTATTCTTGAACGTACACCCAAACAAGCTGCGCAGGTATATCCTGATGCAACGGTGGTAAACAGCTATGAGGCCATTCTCAAAGATCCTGCCATTGAACTGATTGTACTGGCTACACCCAACCATACACATGCAGCCATGGCAGAGCAGGCGCTGAAAGCAGGAAAGCACGTAGTGGTTGATAAACCCTTTACCATTCATGCAGCAGATGCCAAACGTTTACAGGAACTTTCTGTGAAGACTGGTAAGCATATTTTTGTATACCAGAATCGTCGGTGGGACGGCGATTTTTTAACCGTGCAGCATATCCTGCAAGAGAAAATATTAGGCGAAATTATTTCTATTGAATCCCGTTTCGATCGCTATCGCCCTGAGCCAAGAACCGGCTACTGGAAAGAATCAGCGGCCCTTGGCAATGGCTTGTGGTATGATTTAGGTCCGCATCTGATGGATCAGGCTTTTCAATTATTTGGCAAGCCTGAAAGTTATACAGCCGTTATTAAAAAGGAACGCCCCGGTGCTACAGGTATAGATTACTTTGATGTGTCATTTGCTTATAGAAAGTTCAGATACCGTATCCATGCAGGTATGTTGGAACAGGAACCTACGCCACGCTGGCTGATTAAAGGTTCTGAAGCCACGTATACGAAATTTGGTCTTGATCCCCAGGAAGCCTGTCTGAACGCCGGAGCATTGCCTTTAGGTACTGATTGGGGAAAAGAAGATGAAAAGTTTTATGGAGTAATTACTTATAACGATGGCCTTGCGCAGGCTTATCCAACGCAAGCCGGCGATTACCGGAAGTTTTACAGGAATGTATACGAAGCGATACGCGATCAGCAGGAGTTTCCGGTTACTCTGGATGCCGCGGTTGAACTGGTTGGATGGTTAGAGCGATTGTCGCAGCCGGAATAAAATAAATAATTATGAATTACGAGTTATAAATTCATAATTCATAATTCATAATTCATAATTCATAATTCATAATTCATAATTCATAATTACTTTCCTTTTTTGATCAGGCGGAAGCTTGTCATCAATGCAATAAACAAACCGAGAATCAGTAAATTCATAAAGTTATGAAGCAGAAACGCAGACAGTATATATTTTTCCTGTGCTTCCTGTATAGCAAGAATACTGTTACCTCCAGTCATGATCGCTTTTTTAGCAGATGCTGCAATCATGTTTCCGAAGTAATCCGGATTAATGAATTTGAAGAAAATAAGCTGTAAGAATAAATTCAGGAAAGCCGCGGTTATAATAATAATAACCCCGCTCATCAAGCCGTCTTTTATTTTAAATTCTCCCGGCGGCAAGGAATAATAACGTTTCCTGACTGCCCAGTATACACCGATAGCAGGAAACACAAGTATAAGTCCGGCAATGTATAAATGATAGTCAATGTATCTGTCGTGCATACCAATTAGAAATTCCAGGCAGATCCAAAGAAAAGATGCTAAGGCGATAGCAACACCGGCAATTAATTCGTTTTTAATAACCATGAAAATTGTTTTTATAAATAAGGTCGAATGAGTTTCATTTTTATTGTACCCGCCCATGACTTCATTCATGGGAAATGTTGATTTATCGTAAAATCAATAATTAATCAACGATTGAACTGTTGAACAATAAGGTTCAAGTTTATCTTTTCCGTTGAGAAAATTCAGTTCAATTAAAAAAGAGTAGGCAACAATATTGCCTTTCGCTTTTCTGATCAATTTGGAAGTGGCTTCAGCTGTACCGCCTGTTGCCAGTATATCGTCGTGGATAGCTACATTCCAGCCTGGTTTGATCGCATCCGTATGCATTTCGATTGTATTGGTCCCGTATTCAAGTTCATATTCTTCGAAAACGGTTTCATATGGCAGCTTCCCTTTCTTCCGTATGGGAATCATGGGGATACCAAGTTCCATGGCAATGGATAAGCCAAACCAGAAGCCACGGCTGTCCAGACAGGCTAATGCATCCGGTTTTAATGGTCTTAGTTGAGCGGCAATGGACTGAACAATGGCTTTACACAATTCAGGATCTTTCAGTAAAGGTGTAATGTCTTTGAATACAATTCCCGGTTGTGGAAAATCAACTATGTCACGGATCGTTGATTTCATTGTCTGCTCTAAAATTTCTTCGCTTATAGCCATAAAATTTATCCGGGTTTGTTGATTCCATCAACAATATACGACAACTTGCAGTTGTTTTACAAGCATATAAGAATGGGAGAGGAAATAATTACGGGGATTCTGGTTCCGATGCAGCAGGAGATTGAATTGATCCTGCATCACATGCATGTGGAGAATATTGTTGAAGCGGGAAGCCGTAAATTTTATGTGGGGGCAATTCAGGGAAAAAGATGTGTAGTGAGTTTGTCCCGCATTGGTAAAGTAGCCTCTTCTGTTACTGCTGCCGTGATGATCGAACGGTTCGGTGTGGGGCGGATTATTGTAACCGGTGTTGCAGGTGGTTTGACCGATGACGTGAAAATAGGAGATATTGTAGTCGCTACTTCGTCTGTACAGCACGACATGGATTGCAGACCAATTTTTCCGCAGTTTGAAATACCTTTACTGGATGTAGTAACATTCAAATGTGATAAAAAAATGGTTGATGATGCCTATGCGAGCTGTTCAACATTTATACAAAATGAACTGTATGATTTTGTCAGCCGGGAAGAATTACAATCCCTGCATATCCAGCAGCCTGCCATACACAAAGGGTTGCTGGTAAGTGGTGATCAGTTTATCGGTACCATGCCTCAGTATGAAAAAATCCGCAGGGAACTTCCTGCGGCTATTTTCGTTGAAATGGAAGGAGCGGCGGTTGCACAGGTATGTTATGAGTACAATGTTCCATTGGTTGTTGTTCGCTCGATCTCGGATAAAGCCAATGCTATTGCACATATTGATTTCAACAGATACATTGAAAACGTTGCAAAGTATTATACCTGGGGCTTGATAGAGGGGATGATGAAGTAACAGTGTAAAGTGTATAGTTTATTAAAGTGTAAACAATAAGTAAACTTAGGATTAAAATATGAAACGATTACACTTTACACTCTCAACTTTACACTCGTAAACTAAGCGCATTCAAAATAAATAACAACCATTCGCACGTTCAACATGCAAACAATTAAAAACGACCCGAAAACAATCAACGCCTGGTGTACCTATGACTGGGCCAATTCGGTTTACTCTTTAACAATTACGACGGCAATTTTTCCGGAGTATTTTTTAGGTATTACTAAAAACGAAGCGAATGGAAATCTTGTAAACTTCTTCGGCTTTCTGATTCCCAATACTGTTTTGTATTCATGGGCCGTGTCTATTGTGTTCCTGGTGGCGGCAATCATGAGTCCGTTCTTAACATCTATCGCAGATTATTCCGGGCAGAAAAAAAGCTTCATGAAAATGTCTTGCTATGTCGGGGCGCTGGCTTGTGCGGCTTTATATTTCCTCGATGAAAATACCATTGAATTTGGAGTACTTGCATTTGTATTGGCAGGTATAGGCTATAGTTCCAGTATTGTATTTTATAACTCTTATTTACCAGAGATTGCTACAGAAGATCAATACGACCGTATCAGCGCCAAAGGTTATACATGGGGGTATATTGGTAGTATATTGTTGCTGATCATTAATCTTATATGTGTGATCTTTCATGAAAAGATCGGTATCACTGTAGGCTTTGCATCCCGCTTGTCATTCTTAACAGTAGGTGTATGGTGGTTTGTATTCGGACAAATTTCTTTCATGGGATTGCCAAAAGTGCAGGAGAAAAATAATTCAGGTCATATGCTGACCAATGGATTAAAAGAGTTAAATAAAGTATGGAAGAACATCCGGAAACTTCCTTTGTTGAAACGCTTTCTGGTTGGGTTCTTCTTCTATAACATGGGTGTTCAGACAGTCATGTATCTGGCCCCTTTGTTTGCCAAAGAAGTTATACAGATAGAAACCGAAGAGTTGATCGGGACTATATTGCTGATCCAGCTGGTGGCCATTGCTGGCGCTTACGCGTTAAATGTATTGTCGAATAAAGTAGGAAATACCAAGGCATTGATTACCGGTGTTATCGTGTGGATCTTGATCTGCTGCATGGGTTATGTTGTGCAGCCCGGTCTAAGCTTTTATATTCTTGCAGGATCGATTGGCTTTGTGATGGGCGGAGTACAATCATTGTCTCGCGCTACCTATTCAAAACTTATGCCCGTGAATACAAAAGACCATGCCTCGTACTTCAGTTTCTTTGATGTAGTAGATAAAATGTCTATTGTGTTGGGCACATTCAGTTATGGCTTGATCAGACAAATGACCGGAGACATGCGGAATAGTTTAATTGCTTTGGGAACCTATTTTGTGATCAGTATTTTCTTTCTGCGTTTGATTCCATCAAAACAGGTGTATGATACACAGTTGCCGGAGTAAATTAGTGAACAGTGATCAGTAAACAGTAGTCAGTGTTATTTAAATTAATTCAATGTTGAATTGTGAATAAATATATTAACTTTTAACTGGTTGGTTTTAAGTTGAGTGGAGTATGTTTTTGACCCTTTCAACAGTTAATCCACAATCTCTTTTCGGCTTTGAAAAAAATGTATCTTTGTACTAAGTACTCTCTACTCAGTACTTTAAATACATATTATGATTCTTTCTGGTTTAGAAATTAAAGATAAATTGGGTTCTGATATTGTTATCGAACCTTATGATGATTCGCGCTTAAATCCGAACAGTTATAACTTACGTCTGCATCATGAATTACTGGTGTACGACAATAATGAACTGGATATGAAAAAGCCGAATACCGCTTCACCACTGATCATTCCTGAAGAAGGCCTATTGCTTGAAACAGGCAAACTCTACCTGGGCAGAACCATTGAATATACTGAATCGCATAACTATGTACCCATGCTGGAAGGCCGTTCCTCTATCGGTCGCCTGGGCTTATTCGTACACGTTACTGCCGGTTTCGGCGACGTTGGTTTCTGCGGATACTGGACACTGGAAATCTTCTGCGTGCATCCCATACGCGTATATCCGGGCGTAGAGATCTGCCAGATTTTCTATCACACCATTGAAGGTAAATACTCAACTTACAAAAGCGGAAAATACCAGAACAATAAAGGTATACAGCCGAGTTTATTGTATAAGGATTTTGAAAAGTAGTAACTAGTTATCAGTTTCTAGTTGCTAGACTAGAGAAATATCAACTATTTAAAATTATAAAAGGAATCTATATCATATTGTCTAATATCTAGAAACTAGTACCTCGCAACTATCATGCTTCCCATCGATCCATTAAACCACGTAGCGGAATTTCACCGTACATTCAAACATCCGATCCTGGATACTCCAACCATACCTGCTATTGAACGCGCAAAGCTTCGTGTATCCTTGCTTGCAGAAGAGTTAAAGGAACTGGAAGATGCCATTGCACAGAATAACATTGTAGAAGTTGCAGATGCCTTGTGCGACCTGCAATATGTATTGGCAGGTGCAGTCCTTGAATTTGGCTTGGGTGAAAAATTTAAGGATCTGTTTGATGAAGTGCAGCGTTCGAACATGAGCAAGACTTGTGCTACGGAGCAGGAGGCTAATGCAACCATTGCCCATTACGAAGCGAAAGGACAGCCATGCTACCATGTGAAAAGCGGCAATCATTATCTGGTATATAGAACTGAAGATAATAAAACGCTGAAGTCGATTAACTATTCAGCAGCCGATCTGAAATCGATTGTCGAGAAATAAAATATATTAAAAAGAAAAGGTCACGCTTATAAC
>JAGKWN010000098.1 GCA_021151805.1 Cytophagaceae bacterium
ATCAACCCGCTGTTGTGCCAACGGCCAACAGCCAGACGTTGTATGATGTTAAGCTGTTTATTATAAAGCGAGATTATTTAAAAATGCCGATTGAAGGATAGAGCAGTACGCTGTTGGCCGCTGGCACAACAGCAGGTTATCAGCAGCTCCCACCGTGGTCAATAGACCCTGGCTATCAAATTACTTACTTGAAAGGTCGTACACATTCGCTGTGGTCTTTTTACCCAGCAAGCCTTTTTTACCTACTACCAGAAGTTTCTTCTCCCACCAGCCGGTATAGTTTCTCAATAAAGACAAGCCTTCTTCATTTGGCAATGAAATATCTTTCAGTTTGTTTCCATTCAATTCATCCCACTCTACATAATGGAACTGATTGTATACACCGGTTGAATTATCACTCTTGGCATATAGCATGCGTACCTTACCCTCATCACTGATGTTCATGGAGTACGATGAAGAAAGCACGCCGCCCATGATATCATTGATCTGGTTTTTCGGATAATAATTTTCCCAAATCAAGTCATCATTTTTATTAAATGAAAGTATCATGACAGACTCTGCATGCACCTTGCCCAAACGCTCCTGCCAGTTCTTCACATCATTTACACCTGCAGGGTCATATACATAACCGATCACATCGATATTCTTCTTCTCTAAAACCACAATAATTTTTTCGTATTCATTCAGATAAAAATCAGTGATCTGGTAGTTCAGCCAATCTTCTTCACCTGAAAACATTTTTGTGGAATTACGCACGGCTGTTGATGTTTGCTTGATCCCGTCAGACAGGTCATAGAAATTCAGTTTTTCAACAATACGATCGTTAAAATTAAATTTTGCATACATGATGCCGCTGAACTTTTTATTTGTAACCGTCATGTTGGCAACATAGACTTCTTCATCGTTCAGGAATTTCAGCTTCAGACTTTCTCTTTTCGAAATCGATCCCTGGATATCCAGCAACACAATATCTTTGGTAGTCATGTCAAAACGTACCAACACAATCCGCCCCATTTTATCACAGTTCAGGATAAACAATTCCTGTTTGCCATTCACAAAGATGCCGTAATTGATGAAGTTGTTATCCACACTTACTTTACCACTTTGCAGCACGTTCAGTTTATCATCCAGGATCAATGTAGTTGCTACTAAATTCTTTTGGCTGTAATCGAACGAATATACCAGCAGAACTTTTTTATCGGGTGAAAATTCAATCGTGTATTGATATTCAAGAGGTGTATTAAAATTATGTGTAAGAGAACTTGAAACAGCAGATTCAAAACTTTCTTTGGAAGTACCTTTGCCCGCATTTACAAGCCAGGGTGCTACCGTTTGTTCATCCAATGTTTTCTGGCTGATCAGCGCGCCTGTTTCAAGATTGAAAAAATAAACCTTCAATGCTTTCTTTTTATTCAGCATATCATGGATTTCAGAAAACAAGCAGATCTGGTTATTCAGAACATGTAACTCTTTATAATCTTCTTCTACATTCGCTGTAAGCGGAATGCTGAACGCAACGGTGAGATCCAGATTATACTTCTCCAGTACAAATTCAGATGCGCCTAACTGCGTTCCTTTTGTTTTATTCAAGCTGACAAAATAATTATTATCAACCGGCACACAGTCGATCTGAGAAGAGGTCTCAAGGTATGAGCTTGCAATTGTATAAGGGAGCGTTTTCGTTAAAACCTGTGCATGGGAAGAAAATATACACAATAAGAAAACAACAACTGGTAAACGATTCATTCTTATAGCCTGGTTAGTCGTGTACCAGTACTACGGGAATTTTGGCATGAAGGTTCGTAGAAATCAGGGCAAAGCTATCAACATTTCATCAACAGCTGCATAAATTTCTTCTAATTGCTGATTAGTAATAATATACGGGGGCAACACATAAATAATATTGCCTAAGGGCCGTAACAGGATGCCTTTTTTAATGAAGAAATCATATAGAAAGTGCCTGATTTCGTGTGTATACGAACTTTCGCTGTTATTTGTTTGAACTTCAATGGAAAGTATAGTTCCCAGTGATTCAATGCGCTTTATTTTGACATGTGATTTACGTTTGTTAACAAATGCCTGGTGCGATGCTGAAATCCGCGCAATATTGGCCTGGCAGGCCTCAGATTCAAACATGAGTAAACTCGTCAGCGCCAGTTGGCAGATCGTAGCATTCGCGGTATAGGAATGCCCGTGAAAAAAGGCACGGTGCATGTCTGCGGAAAGAAATGGTTCTTCCACTTTTTTCGTGCAAGTTGTTACGCCTAAAGGCAGCAAGCCACCGGTGATGGCTTTGGAAAAGCACATCAAATCAGGTTTACGTGCAGCATAATGGGAAGCAAATTTTTTTCCTGTTCTTCCAAAACCAGTCATCACTTCATCTGCTATCGTCAGCACGCCGTATTTGGCGCACACATCCATCATGCGCGCAAGTAATTCCGGTGTATACACACGCATACCGCCTGTGCCCTGAATCAACGGCTCATAGATGAATGCAGCAACAGGATGCTTTTGCAAATACGTTTCCAGCTGCTGTAATACTTCTTCATCGTTTGTACCATCCGGAAAAGGGATGAACAATACGGGATTCAATAATGATTCAAAAGCTTCGGTAAACAGTCCGCGTGCGCTAACCGACATGGCACCAAAGGTATCGCCGTGGAACGCACCTTCAAGCGCCACAATGGTTGTACGTTCTTCTCCTTTATTCTTCCAGTACTGGATCGCTATTTTCATGGCGACTTCAACTGCTGTACTTCCATTCTCTGAATAGAAAAGACGACTCTGGTCGCATGCAACAACACGCAAAAAATTCATGGCGAAATCTACCGCCGGTTTATGTGTAAAGCCTGCAAACAAGGTATGATCCAACTCCAGGATCTGGCTCTGCACGGCCTTTGCCAGCTGCTCATTGCCATGACCATGGATGTTCACCCACCAGGATGATATGGCATCCATCAGCTTACTGCCATCTGCCAGATGCAGGTACATATCTTTTGCAGACACAACTTCTGCATACGGTCTTTTATTGATTAGCGGTGTGTAGGGATGCCAAAGGTGTTCGGCATCTTTTTCCAGCAATGTCTTATTCATACCAATGCTCAAATAATTTTATTGCATATGCTTTGATAACTGCATCTGTAATTTTGTCTTCAGGATAAACATGCAACAGTTTTTTATAACCGGTATGCTTCAGAATAATGCGTTCTGTTTCTTCGTTCGGTTCACCGTTGAATATAATTCCTTTTACCTTGATGTTACGTCGCTTTAATTCTCCGGCTGTAAGCAATGTATGATTGATACTGCCTAAATAAATATTCGATACAAGAATAACCTCTGCATCAAACTGCGTGATCAGATCTGCAACAACTGCTGTATCATTCAAGGGAACAAGAACACCGCCGGCTCCTTCAATGATCAGGTCATTGCCATCGGTATCCGGCAATTGAATCAATGCAGGATCAATAACAATGTTTTCTTTTTTCGCTGCCGCATGCGGAGATGCAGGGTACTGTAACCGGTACGCTTCCGGATGGATAATGGAATGTTCGCTATTCATCCATTTGCGGATCGTAGTGCTATCCGTTTCAATCATGCCTGCCTGAACGGGCTTCCAGTAATCTGCCTGCAAGGCATTCACCAGTATGGCGCTCACCAGTGTTTTTCCTGAATCGGTTGATATAGCTGTAACGAAATATTTTTTCATAGATTTTTTTTGATGCAGGCAAGCAGGTCTGTCAATTGTTCTTCTGTATTAAATGCATGAATACAGAAGCGCAAACGTTCCTTGCCTTTTTTCACAGTGGGTGAAAGTATCGGACGCACATCGAAACCCTGTGCCTGGATTGTTTGTGCAAGTTCTTTCACGCGGTCATTGCCGCCAATCTTCAGTACCTGTATTGAACTTGTGCTTGTAATATATGAGTCGAATTGTTTCAGTCCTGCTGAAAACAGTTGAATATTTTTATGCAATGCATCGCGCATGTTTTGTGCGCTGCGTAATTTTTCAAATGCTGCCAGCACCGAAAAAAAAGAATGCGGCGAGAATGCCGTTGTATAGATAAACGCCCGCGAAAAGTTGATGAGGTAATCGATCACGATCTTTTCTCCCGCCACACAGGCACCATGAATACCCATGGCTTTGCCAAAGGTATGAATGCGGATATCAACTTCATCCTGCAAGCCTTCAGCCAATACAAAGCCTTCACCGTAAGCCCCGCAGATACCTGTGGAGTGTGCTTCGTCTACAATGATGCACGCTTTATATTGTTTTGCAATCTGTATAATTTCTTTCAACGGAGCTTTATCTCCATCCATGGAATAAATGGATTCTACTACAACAAAGATATCGCCCTTTGCTCGCTTGATTTTTTTCTCAAAATCTTCCAGGTCGTTATGTTTAAAAGAAATGCGGTCGGCAAAGGATAAACGTGCGCCATCTTTAAGACTTGCATGAATGAGTTCATCATACAGTATGGTATCACCTTTTTGCGGCAAGGCAGAAAGCACTCCCACATTGGCGCTGTAACCGGAATTAAAGATCAGTGTTTTTTCTACCTGAAAGAATGCTGCCAGGTAAGCTTCTGCCTCTTCGGCCAGTCTGGTATTGCCCGACAATAAGCGTGAACCTGTTGATCCATTGCATACTTCCAGCTTGTATTGTGCTTCTTTATTCAGAACTGCATGGTATAATTCCTGATCGCGGGCAAATCCCAAATAATCATTGGAAAAAAAATCAACCAAACCTTCCCGCACAATTAATGTGCGAAAAGAATTGTCGGCTTGTCGATCTTTTAATTTTTGTAAGATTTTATCTCTGTATGACATGGTTTATTTTATACAGATAAATGCAGCGATCTTTTCGCTACATTCAATATTCGCAACACAATAATCATGAAGGATAATTGTGTTTACGAATATAACTAAAACTTTACATGAATTGCTACCACTGCATTGTTGCGTTGATTGTTACAGTTCATTTTCAGCAGCTTCTCCTTTGTGCCAGCTACTTAAATTAGCCAGTGTAGTCCTGGAAATACTTGTGAGTGCGTTTGTTGTTAAAAAGGCCATGTGTCCGGTAATCAAAACATTTTTGAATGCCAGCAATCTATCGAACAATGGATCAACGGTTTTGTTTGCTGAATGATCGTAAAAAAATAATCCTTTTTCTTTTTCGTATACATCAATACCCAATGCACCAATCTTACCGGATGCCAGTCCGTCGATCACATCCTGTGTATTGATCACCCCACCTCTGCCTGTATTGATAATCACAACACCATCTTTCATGGCTGCAATGGATGTTTTATTGATCAGGTATTTGGTGTGTGCATTCAATGGCGCCTGAATAACGATGATATCAGCAACCTGATATATTTCTTCCAGCGTAGTGTATCGCAGATTGTATTGCTTGGTGTATTCTTCTTTCGGGAATGGATCAAAGCCCAGTAATTCGCAACCGAAGCCGTGCAGGATCTTCGCGGTAATACCGCCGATTTTTCCAACGCCAATGATCCCTACTTTTTTATGATGCAGGTTAAATCCTACCAGTGGTTCCAGGTTGAAGTTGTATTGTTTCACGCGTGCGTCTGCTTCCACAATGTGGCGGCTCAGCGCCGTTAGCAAGGTTACTGTATGTTCAGCAATGGAATGTGGTGAATACGATGGTACATTGGCAACATGCATACCGAATTTATGTGCAGCTTCTTTATCGGTCTGGTCGTGCCCTGCAGCACGGATCGCGATTCCTCTCACGCCATAAGCCGCCAGCTTTTCAATGACCGGCGCTGATGCATCATCATTCACAAAAATACACACCGCAAATGCGCCTTTGGCAAGTTCCGCGGTATCTATATTCAATTCGTCCTCAACATATTCAAATGTAAAAAGCCCGTTCTCCAATGCGTCAAAATGCGTTCTGTCATAACTCCGGGTGCTATATACAAGTACTTTCATATTTGTTTGTTCGTTTTTTTAAACAATAATATTGCACTTAAAAAATGAAACAAACAATGAGCAAATACATAAAAAAATGCCCTTTGTGACAAGCAAAGGGCATTCTGAAAATAAACTATAAACTATATAAACTAAAACAACTACACATTTATTGAGGAGCAGAATCCTCGATGACTCCTTTGATCGTTATGATCGTTGTTGCAGGAGACGTATTGGAAATAATGATGACGCTTTTTTCAAAGCTGCCGGATTTATTTTCAATCTTGAACCCGCCACGTACAATAGCAGATTTACCCGGTTGTAAAGGCGTCTTAGGCCATTCTGCTAACGTACAATCGCATGATGTCTTAACATCATTAATCTGTAAAGGTTCATTTCCGGTATTGGTAAAGGTAAAACTATACCATAATGTATCCTTACCGGCAGGTACCGTACCAAAATCATGTGATGATTCTTTAAACGTCATTTCTGCTTGTGCATTGGAAACCAGTGCCAAACCCGTTAAAAAGAAGAATAATAAATAAACACGAGTCATATCTATTAATGATTTGAATAGAATACTGCAACTATTATGCCATAATCAACGAAAGATTCCTACTTTTAGTTTCATTATCTCTTAAATTGTTTATTACGTATTTATTAAGAGTTCAACGATCAACATATGAATACAGCAAACAGCGATAAACAGCATCTATGGACGGATTTTGTGAGTCAGAATCACAAGCTACCCTTTACTGTTTTGTTAAATAAATTTCGGGAGATCTATACAGAAACCGATCTGCCGATTGTTTGGACGCCTGAAAAATATGGAATAGCATCTAACATCAGCAGCTGGATGAGCAAGCTGCGCATGAGCAGCTATGCGGATTTTTATCAATGGTCGGTTGAAAATAAAACCGCATTCTGGGAAACGGCGGTAAAAAATATTCCGGTTGTATTTGATAAACAGTACAGCGCTGTTCTCGAACAGACTGACGACCCGGATGAAATCACCTGGTTTAAAGATGCAGCATTCAATATCGTTGACAGCTGCTTCCAGGCTGCGCCGACACAGACAGCTATTTATTTTCAGGCGGAAGGTAGTAAGACAATTACAAAAGTCAGCTATCAGGAATTACGCAACAGAATACGTAGTTACGCTGCAGGCTTTATAAAACAAGGTTTTGCGGCACATGACCGAGTTGTTATTTATCTTCCTTTCAGTATTGAAGCCATTGCGGTATACCTGGGTCTGATCTATATGGGTGCTGAGCCAGTGCTGGTTTCAGATAGTTTTTCTGCAGCGGAATTAAAAAAACGCATCGATATTATTCATGCGAAAGCAGTACTTACCATTGATGCCTATGTTTATGCTGAAAAAACAATCCCGGTAATTAATAAAGTTATAGAAGCGAACCCAGCAACGATCATTCTGCATACAACAGATAAAAATGCCAAGGCTTTAGCAATCCGGAATAATAATTCGGATCTGTTGCTTTCAGACCTTGAAACAACGCCAGCGGATACATTCACTTCCTATAAACATTCCAGCAAAGATATTATCTCTATACTCTTTTCGTCTGGCACAACGAAGGAACCTAAAGCCTTACCCTGGCTTGCCACGACTCCGATAAAATGTGCAACGGACGGGAAGTTGCTGCAGGACATACACGAAGGTGATGTGGTAACCTGGACCAGTGGCATGGGCTGGATGATGGCCCCCTGGCTGATCTTCGCCAGTCTGCTGAACAAAGCCAGCATTGCTGTATACAACGGTGCTTATTCGAAAAAAGAATTCATTGATTTTACCGTACAAACAAAAGTAACAGTATTGGGTACCATCCCTTCTGTTGTGAAAAGCTGGCGGGCACAGCAATTCGAACCAATCGCGGATTGGCATGTACGTATTTTCAGTTCCACAGGCGAGCCATCGGATACAGAAGATTATTTATATCTGTGTTACCTGAACAGCTTTAAAGCGCCCATCATTGAATACTGTGGCGGTACAGAGATTGGCGGTGGTTATTTAAGCAGTGTCGTAGAACTTCCAAATGCACTGTGCCACTTCAATACACCTGCACCAGGCAGTGCATTGATTCTCGTTGATGCGGATAAAAACATCATTACACAGCATGGTACCGGCGAAGTTTTTTTAATTCCTCCTACTGTAGGCTTGTCGCAGCAGATCTTAAACAAAAATCACCACGAAGAATATTATTCAGACCTTCCCGAAATTAAAGGATACCCACGATTACGCAAGCACGGAGATGGATATACCGTGGACACCTATAATGGTATACGCTTTTACAAAAGCACCGGCCGAACAGATGACACGATGAATTTAGGTGGAATCAAAATAAGTGCGGTAGAAATTGAAGCGGTTGTAAACAAACACGCAGCAGTATTTGAAAGTGCTGCCGTTGCGTATCAGGAAGCAAACGGTGGCCCGGAGAAACTAGCCTTATTCGTTCAAACAAAACAGCAGATAGACGATACAATTCTTCTGCAGCAGGAATTACAAAAAATAATACAAGCACAATTAAATCCCTTGTTCCGAATATCCATGCTTATTTTGAAGCAATCCTTCCCCAGAACGGCCTCCAATAAGCTTATGCGCAAAGATTTGAGAAAAGAAATCACCGAATCATTAAAAAAGAACTCAACTTCATAATGCCTTCAGAATTGCTACAATAAGCCTTCAGATTTCTGTATTATACTTGTATCATAAAATTAAGTCAGGCACTTTAAACAAGTACAGATATGAAAAAGTTAGTAGTATTCTCAACATTGGTATTTACCTTACTTGCGTTTAACGTATCAGCCGCTACCCTAGCCCACGGACACAAATACAAAGCGCACCACAAATTCCATAAATCCGGTCATCACCATGGTCACCACGCTGATCCGTCTTATCAGAATTAATAATAGATAGTTTAGTTTTCCGTTCAGTCCCGTTTAGTTAAAGTAAAACGGGTAGCTTCTAATGAGGCTACCCGTTTTTTTTATTTAATGAAATTGAAAGAAGTTAATTGAGCGATAACGGTGGCATGCTGTATTGCGCAGTGTTATGAAAGGCCAGCTTATGGATTGAATACACCATATAACCAATCAACGGAAACGTTGCCAGAATATCCCCCACTTCCTGTTCGCTTTCTGCAACAATGGTTACCCACAATTTTGAACGATCTATCGATAAACTATAAGAAGTTACAATACCGCTGTGCATATGCGTATTGATCATAGCACGCTGAGAAGGGATTAATGAAATAAATTCATCATCCGGTGCTTCGGGAAAATCTATATCTACTAAATACTGATCCATACTTTATATTACGAATAACTGGATTAAGTAACTATCTTTTTCCGTTTATTTTCGAAAAAAAATATTAAAGCACTAAAAATAATATGCCTTACCTATCATTTAAATGAATATAACGTATACGGAAATATTAAATTTTATGAATCAGATCGGCCTTCTGTATCCAGCCTTCCTGAATCACTTTTGCATATAGACGAGAATTACCGGGATATATTTTTTGAGAGATACGACTGAAATATCCATCAGCAAAAGATTGTATGATTGTTTTGCATGGTGTTGTATATGACGTAATTTCAACAACCACATGTTCGCCCAATTGCAATCGATCGCCAACAGTTAATGATGCATAATCAGAATAACACATCGTAATATTTTCACCTGTTGAACCTGGTTTTACCGGATGCCCTTCCTGTTGCAGCTGTTCAATAATTTCCATGGATAATAAACATACAGCTCGCTCCGGACCGCCATGGTATTTTTTATTTTTCTGTTTATCTCCAACCAGTCCGCCTTTAGCAACATACACACTCCCAACAGGTAGTTTAGGAACGCCACCTTTTGATATATTAACCTGGTGTATATAATTTTCCATGAATGAATATATAAATTATTTTACACGTTAACAGCACAGCTGCGTGCCAATAAAAAAAGGAGACATTCACTGTCTCCTTTTTTATTCTTTACTCTTTATTTTTCTTCTTTTCTTTTTCCTGCTTTTTATACGCACCTCGCAATAAGAAACTATGCTTTAACAATTCAAGATCTTCGTCGAGTTTCTGGGAACTTGACTCCAGATTCTTGATTGTTTGTTTCATGCGTTCTCCTGATGCATCATCTTTCAGCAAAACACCCAGCGTGCTGTTTGGATTATTGGATGCGTCTTTCAGATTGTTCACCATAACACTTGCCGAGTCTGCAATGGTTTGTAAGCGCGCCATTGTTGCAGCCATAGACTGGAACACAACAGTATCTGTTACCAGTTCATTCAGCAGCGTGCCGTCATCATCCAGTTTGGACGTAAAGGCAGAAAGCGCATGCATCATTTGCTGCGCCTGCACAGATGCCTGCTGCAGCGAACGGGTTGTGGCGTTTATATTATTGTAAACGGATTCATCCGTCATCAGTTTACCCAATGTACCTTCCCCATTTGCCAAACGCTTACTTATAACCTTGAAATCATTTGTAATAGCAAGAATGTTTTTATTGTTCTGCTGCAGCGTATTCATAACATCATCGGTAGATAATACTTTTTCTACATGCAAGGTATCCCCTTCCTGTATGTCTCCCGCCTTTTCAGTTCCACCGAAAATGATCAGAATTTTATTGCCGATCAATCCATCCGAACCGATTTTCACTTTCGAATCCCGGTTGATAAACGATTGAAGTTCTTTATCAATATTCAGTTCCACTTCAACCTGTGACTTGCCATAGAAACTAAGTTTTTTAACAGTGCCGATTTTTACACCTGAGAACCATACATTGCTTCCTGGCAGCAAGCCGTTCACATCTTCAAAAATTGCAGTCACTTTCATTTTTTTAATAAAGGTTGCATGCAGGTTTCCTACCGTCAGGATTCCGCCAAGCAAAATTATTACGCCAACCAAAACAAATAAGCCTACAATGACCGCGCGTCTATTTGGTGATTCATTCATAGTTTAATCAATAAAATTGTATTTATAAAAACTTTGTATACGTTCATCCTGGTCTTTAAAAACTTCTTCAAATGAGCCTGTGCGGACGAACACCCCATCAAGCAGCATAGCAACACGATCAGCTGTTTCTTTCGCACAGGTTAAGTCGTGTGTAATGATAATAGAAGTAGTATTATATTTTACCTGCACTTCATTGATCAGTTCATTGATCTCATAACAGGTTATCGGATCCAATCCTGATGTAGGCTCATCATACAACATGATCTGAGGTTTTAAAATCAGTGTACGTGCAATACCGATACGCTTACGTTGACCACCTGAAAGATCAGAAGGCATCTGGTACATTTTATCAATCAAACCTACTGCATCCAAAACTTCTTCAACAGACTCATCAATTTCTTTCTTCGAAAGATTTTTAATGTTCATTGTTAATGGGAACTCCAGATTCTGTCGAACATTCATACTGTCATACAGCGCACTGCTCTGAAAGGAAAACCCAATATGCAAACGCAATGCATCCAGTTCTTTCTGGGTCAATTGGTCAATCTGTTTACCCAGTACATTCACAATTCCTTTATCAGGTTTTAAAAGCCCAACCAGAATTTTGATCAGTACGGATTTACCTGTACCGGATTTTCCTAATACAACAACGTTCTCCCCCTTGTATACATCGAGGTCTACACCTTTCAATACATCTAACGGACCAAAGGATTTATACAAACCCTGAATGGAGATCGCTTTATTGCTTCTATCAATACTATGTTTTGTATGTTCTTTTTCCATCATTAGAAAAATCTGATCCAATTCGTTATCTGAACAATAATGATCTCTTCAATAAAGATCAGGAACATGGTTGTTACTACAGCCTGGTTAGCCGCTTTACCTACACCACGTGTGCCTTGGGATGCGTTATATCCTTTATAACATCCAACAATACCAATTGTAAAGCCAAACACAATAGATTTTGTTATGGATGAAAAGATATCCGTAAAGCTGATATCACTGAAACCACTTTGAAAAAAGTTTGCAAAACTTGTTGTTTCATTTGCATGTACATTTACAAATGCTCCCATCAACCCCACAAAGCTGCAGTACAACGAAAGTATTGGCACCATCATGGTTGTTGCCAGCGTTCTTGAAACAACTAAATACTTGAACGGATTTATGGCAGACACTTCCATGGCATCAATCTGTTCGGTTACTTTCATCGAACCCAACTCTGCACCTATGCTGGACCCTACCTTACCTGCACAGATCAAGGCGGTTACAAGTGGGCCCAAAGCTCTTACCAATGCAATGGATATTAATGACGGCAGCCACGATGTAGCTCCGAATACTTCAAGCGAAGGACGTGATTGTTTTGTAAAAACAACACCGGTAACAAAACCAGTCAGCGTAATCAAAGGCAAAGATTTTAAACCTACTTCAAAACACTGATCAATTACTTTTCGAAAGTGATACGGAGGTTTGAAAACCTGTTTAAAGAACATGCCAATGAATCTGCATGCATCGTATACTCCTATAAACGTGCCATCGACCCCTTTCGAAAATATATACTGTCTGACTTTTTTGGCCATCTATGGTTAAAACTTAGGTTGTAAAATCTGGGAACTGCACGTCGTGTATCATCTATTCCCATTTTGATTTAATTAAGTTAACACAATTAACCAATGCACACAAGCCAGAAGAAAATATTTTACAATAAAACAACCTCCACATACGGCTATAATACCACTTAAGCATTATATAATGAGCAGAAAAATTTATATTTATTTCACTTTCACAATCATTACCTAACGATTGTATTTATTTTCATCTGTGAGTATATGACAAAAAAACATTGGATTCATATATACTATGAAGGAATCAGGCAGCACCAATATTTTCAATAATGCAACGAATGAAGAATTGATCTCAAGCCTTCGTGAAATAAATTCCATGAGCCGTGCCGGTATTGTGTTGTTGAAGCAGGAGTTTATAAACAGAGAAATGTTTGAAGAATCTTTTGCGATTGATACTTTTCAGTGATCAGTTTGATCCTTCCACACTGTCATTAAATGAAATTCAGGCATTGGTATCGTTTACAAACAGGTGAATCCATTGAAAGCATCAAACTGGATCTTGCTGATCATGCTATTACATTAAAGAACCTTGTAAACAATGAAGCTATACGGGTTGATGCGATTGCTAATAAAATTGCCAAACGCAACAGAAGGCGACAAAGGTGAAGCATACATCGATGCTGAATTAAAAAATGAATATAATCTCAGTGATAAAGAAATTACTGATGTAAAGCGGAATGTAAAAGGCCGGGCTCGCTTATATGCAATAATAGCAATATTGCCAGTCTTGCTTTAGCAATATTGCCAGTCTTGCTTTCTGTGGCAAAATTTTACTCAAACTCGCTCGATAATTAACAGTATGTTATTTTGCTGAATTCTAAGGAACATATGACCTAAAAAAGAAAGCCCTTTACTTGAATAAGCAAAGGGCTTTTATTGGTAGCCTGTACGGGAATCGAACCCGTGTTTCGTCCGTGAAAGGGACGCGTCCTAACCCCTAGACGAACAGGCCTTTTTATTTAAAGGAATGCAAAACTATGAATGTTTCAGTTTTGGCTTGAGAAAAAGAAAAAGTCCCGTTATGAAGCGGGACTTTGACTTGCTATTTTTGAGTAGCCTGTACGGGAATCGAACCCGTGTTTCGTCCGTGAAAGGGACGCGTCCTAACCCCTAGACGAACAGGCCTTTTTCTAAAGGTTTGCAAAACTATGAAAGTTTTTAATAATTACAAAACCATCAGAGATATTTTTTAATAAAATAAATAAAAGCCTTCGCTGGTTGATTTTGGATAGGCGTTATTGTATGTTTGTAGCTTATTCAGTTAGTTCAGAATATTATATAAGTTCGTGGTTTAATCTTTAATAATTATGTCAAAAATTAAAGTAGGTATTAATGGCTTTGGCCGTATTGGTCGTTTGGTTTTCCGTGCTGCGGTAAACAACCCTAACATTCAAATAGTTGGAATCAATGATTTGATTGATGTGGACTACATGGCATACATGTTAAAGTATGACTCTACTCATGGTCGTTTTAATGGAACGGTAGATGTGAAAGATGGTAAATTAGTGGTGAATGGTAACGCTATCCGTGTAACTGCAGAAAGAGACCCTGCAAATCTAAAATGGAATGAAGTTGGTGCTGAATACGTTGTAGAATCTACTGGTCTTTTCTTGACTATGGATACTGCTGACAAACATATTGCAGCTGGTGCAAAAAGAGTTGTTTTATCAGCTCCTGCAAAAGACGATACTCCTACATTCGTTATGGGTGTTAACAATAAGTCTTATACAAAAGACATGACTATTGTTTCAAATGCTTCTTGTACAACAAACTGCTTAGCTCCGGTAGCTAAAGTATTAAACGATAAGTTTGGTATCCTTGAAGGTTTAATGACTACAGTACACGCTGCTACTGCAACTCAGAAAACAGTAGATGGTCCTTCAGCAAAAGACTGGAGAGGTGGCCGTGGTGCTTACCAAAACATCATCCCTTCTTCAACAGGTGCTGCTAAGGCTGTAGGTTTAGTTATTCCTCAATTAAAAGGTAAATTAACTGGTATGTCTTTCCGTGTTCCTACACCAGACGTTTCTGTAGTTGATTTAACTTGCCGTTTAGAGAAGCCTGCTTCTTACGAAACAATCAAAGCTGCTATGAAAGCTGCTTCTGAAGGTGAAATGAAAGGCATCCTTGGATACACTGAAGATGAAGTAGTTTCTACTGACTTCTTAGGCGATGCGCGCACTTCTATCTTCGATGCAAAAGCTGGTATTTCATTGAATGATAACTTTGTTAAAGTTGTTTCATGGTATGATAACGAGTGGGGCTTTTCAAACCGAATGATTGATGTTGCCCGAGTCATTGGATGCCAGGGCATGGTCCGGATTCAAGCCGGGCTCGACCGCGCGGCACTGGTCGGCGTCCAGTTCGCGCGTGGTGATGCCGGCCTGCGCCAGCAGCGCCAGTCCCGGCGCGATCGCCTGCCGGTCCTTCGCCGAGCGCAGCAGCAC
>JAGKWN010000099.1 GCA_021151805.1 Cytophagaceae bacterium
GAAAAAATATTTTTAAGAACTGTAACTTTTAATTATTTCGTTTCGTCTCACGTAAAATTCCAGCCATTGAACGAAAAGGAGTTTAATAAAATCGTTGAACAAACCTCTCAGCGCATATACAGGTTTGTTTATAAAAATTTAAAAAACGACGCTAATACAAAAGACGTGGTGCAGGAAACCTATGTCAAGCTATGGACAAACAAAAACAATATTGATCAAACAAAAATTTTAGCCTGGCTATTTACGTGTGCCTATAGAACCATGATTGATTTTATCAGGAAACAAAGGCCTGAATTTGATATTAATGATGATTATATAACAACTGATGATTCAATTAGTACAGATACAACAGATATGATCTATGTTTATCTGGATAAACTTTCGCCGTTATTTAAGTCTGTTATTTTGTTACGGGATATTGAAGGATATAATTACGCAGAGATCGGTACGATACTCTCCTTATCAGAAAGTCAGGTGAAAGTATATTTATTCAGGGCGCGACAAAAATTAAAAAGTATCATTGAGAAAAATGAAGTCTGAAATGAACATAACTACAGAAAATATTGAAGAGTGGTGTTTCAGGTATCTTGAAAAAGATCTCGATGAATATGAGCGTCATTTTTTTGAAAAAGAATTAAAACATAATGCTGTACTAAAAAAAGAGCTTGCTTCATGGAAAAAGACGATCCTAAAATCACCGCTGCCTTCTGATGGTGGTTTTAATTATAAAAAATCTCTATTCAGATATAAAGGTCAATTTCTTTTTTTACTGGCTGAGTTTACTATCGTCAGTGCAACTTTATTAACGCTGGTATTTTTTGCGCACACAAGAAAAATATCTTCGAAAAAACCTGTTGCTCCATTTATAAAAGTAACCGCCGTTCCTTCTTATACAACTGTGGAAGAGCGGGCAATATCCAAAAACAATTCCTGCAAAAAAACTTTTGTACTCATTGATAGCAGTAGCCATACAATTAATCAAGGCCATAATCAGGAAATAAACATGCTTCATGAAGTGTCTCAGCCAAAAGATACTGTTTCATCTCAGGACTCAAAAAATGAATCTTTGAATACTACTGATACTTCTTCTTCTACACAAAAAACATTCGTTAAAAAAAGCAAAAAGCAAAATCCGCGGATTAAAAGAAATGGTTCACACTTAGTTCCAATAAACAATGATTTATAAATTTTTATTACTCACGTTTTTTTTGTGCATCTGTATCGTAGCATCTGCTCAGGAATTACAAGCGCCGCAAATCAACCAGAATGCAATCTTCGCTAACCCTGGATTAGCAGGTTCTAAAGGACAGACGAGAATATGTACTGCTCTTTCTGCATTCCATGCAAATTATTTGTCTGGAGAAGGCTGGGATAGTAATGGAAACACCTCGCAGAAATTCCGAAACCGAAACTTATATAGCTGCTTGGTTAGTATGGATGGTTTAATACTAAAAAACAAGCTGGGCATTGCCGGATATATAAAAAACGAATGGCATCAAATTAACGACACATATAATTTTTATCAAAACAACACCCAAACCAATGCCAAGTATATGAACTATAAATATACTAATCTGCTCATGGGCTTTATGTTGGCTCCCAAATTTCATATAACATCCTCAAAAGAGAATAAACAAGACCATGTATTATCGCCCGCGGCAGCTATAGGATTGAAAGACACACGCTTCAATTATTCAGGAGAGAACTTTTACAATTATACTACTCAGGACAGCATCATCAATGGCGAAAATAAAAACACATTAAATCTTGATTATGTGTCGGCAAGCTTATTATATACCTCTCCTCGCAGCTATACAGGCATTAAATTAAATTTTAAAAATTATATTCACACTTTTCTTCTTTATAATGTAAGCTTTATTTATGCTAAAACATATTCAAATAAAAATCTAAAAGAACCGAAATTTTCTTTTACACATCAATTTCAATTAACAATTCCTACTTACGAATTTTTTAAGGTGAATCGATATAATAGCTACTTTGATGGCATGAATACACAGCAGTTAGACAACTACTTCAACGCAAATTTAGATTTCAGATATGGAAAATTTATTTTTGGAAATTTTATCGGACTTAATAATTATGCTGATCTGTATGCCGGTTTAACTGCAGGTGTTCAATTTGAAAACACCAAAATCATTGCTAACTATTCGCCTAAACTTTCAACTAAAGAGACTGGACAAAGTGCACTTTTTCTCTCAGCAAATTTTCAACTTCAATCTAAAAGTAAAAGGTATCCATAGTATCCTATCAAAACCGCAGCAGCAGCAAACCCGCATTCCGTATGGCGCTCCAGGTTTCTGAATGCAATAAGTCTTCCCTGTCTCTGCCGGTTTCTTTGGTGTATTGTTCCAAAAAATCATTCAGCGTAACTAGTGATTTAACTGAAACAAGATCTGTCGATAATTGCTGTTCGATAAAATTGGCGGACTTCAAATCAAGCTTCGTGGTAATAATACCATGCGGTGTTTCAATTCCCACCTTACAATTTTTCCCTTGTACAGTGAATGTTGGCACGCGGCCCAACCAGCAAATTCTGTAGTTCAGTTTCTTTTCATCATCGCCATCACTTGCATTGATGTGAGACTGAATAAGCTTCGGTGCCAATGTTGTTTTCGGTGTTGTAAAATCAAACCACTCGCCAACCGGCCAATCCAGACAATTCTGCAGCATGAAATTAAAGAGTGATCTTCGTAAACCTTCCGAAAACAAATCATGATCACAACCTTTCGGGTCTTCATGAATCAAATCATTATTGGCGAAGGTGCCATCTTCAGGTCCGATTTTGACGACCTGGTACTTTTCAGGATTCAATCCAACAGGACTATGAGCTGTCATCGAAAAGCGATGCCAGAAGCCCGATTGCAATACCTGCGCTTCAAACAATTGTCTAACAACTTCTAATGAATCGATTGTCTCCTGTGCAGTCTGCGTCGGAAAGCCATACATCAGATACGCATGCACCATGATGCCGGCCTGCGTAAAATTTGAAGCAACCTGCGAAACCTGTGCAACACTCACACCTTTCTCCATCAATTGCAACAAGCGATCAGAAGCAACTTCCAGTCCACCTGTCACTGCAATGCAACCTGACGCTGCCAGGAGCTTGCATAAATCATCGGTGAATGTTTTTTCGAAACGGATGTTTGCCCACCAGGAAATATCCAGTTTGCGATCCAACAGCTCAAGAGCCAGATCCCGCATCACCA
The DNA here is from genome assembly GCA_021151805.1 of Cytophagaceae bacterium. GTDB lineage: Bacteria > Bacteroidota > Bacteroidia > Cytophagales > Cytophagaceae > Cytophaga. Next base: position 3,228 of record JAGKWN010000099.1, read on the forward strand.
GTGGCGGTGCTGCTTCGTCGACAAAGTGGAAGCCACTGGTGCCGGTTTGCGCAATAATGGTTTCGATCTTATCTGCCAGTATACTTGCCGATGCTGGCTCATAGCGGCCGATGTAATCCAGAGAGATGTCGCAGAACGAACATTTCTTCCAGTAGCAACCGTGGGCTACTGTCAGCTTATTCCAGCGTCCGTCGCTCCACAACCGGTGCATGGGGTTTGCCATTTCCAGCATAGATATATAGCTATCAAGCAATAAGTCTGTATAGTCAGGCGTGCCGGTTTTACTATGTGCGATATCAGGAGCTTTGCAACCATTTATATATTTCACCTGACCATCTTCACGTATGAATGTGCGCTTCAATAGTGCAAGCTCACGTTTGCCTTCCAGGTATTCAAGTATGTTCAGTACAGGCCTTTCGCCATCATCCAGCGTGATAAAATCTGTAAAGTCAAATACACGCGGATCCGACAAGCTTCTCAATTCTGTATTGGGAAACCCACCGCCCATGAGAATTTTTATGTGCGGATGGTTTTTCTTTATATGCTGGGCCGCTTTGAAAGCCCCGTAAACATTGCCCGGAAAAGGGATCGTAAACAGCACTACATCGGGTTGTTCATTCTTAATATGACGATCAACAACGGATGCTAAAATAGCATCAATGCTATTATTGTTCGCTTCAAGTAATTTTAAAATCGGATCGAATGAGGTTGCAGAACGTGCAATGTCTTCAGCATATCTGCTGAATCCAAAATATGGAGATATACACTCAATAATCAAATCACCAATATCTTCAATAAATAACGTGCAAAGCATCTTGGCTTTGTCGTGAATACCCATGCTGCCAAAAAGTTCTTCTACTTCTTCGTTGAGGGCATTGAATCTTGATGCCTGCGGCAAATAATCGCCGGTGCAGATTTTATGAGCAAGTGTGATATTTTTATTTTGCAGAAAACGAATAACTGCATCAACACAAAATTCATATCGGTGTCGCTGTGCAAGAATATCCTTTACATTTTCAGATAGATCTTTTTGCAAAGCAGCTTCATCAAACAATCGGCTGATTGTTTTTTTATTGAATATCTCTAAGATCAATTCCAGGCCGAGATCTGCCTGAGAACAGTTGTTATATGCTGTCTCATTCAGAAACCCTTTCAGATAGGCTGTTGCAGGATAGGGTGTATTGATCTGCGTAAGAGGCGGTATGAACAGGGAGATTTTCAAGGAAGCGTTTGTTATAAATTCTGCTGCTTTAATTTTATAGCGGTACTTAATATATTCATTTATAAAAACAAAAAGCCCATCCCGAAGTTATCGGGACGGGACTTTGTTTTCGCATGTATTATTTGATTTGAATGTTACGCTTTCGCAGTAAGCTTCACATCAATATTTAATTCTTTCAATTGTTTGTCATCAATCACGGATGGAGAATCAATCATTACATCTCTGCCTGAATTGTTTTTAGGGAATGCAATGAAATCACGGATTGAATCTACGCCACCAAAGATTGAACATAAACGATCAAACCCGAATGCCAGACCTGCGTGCGGAGGTGCGCCATATTCAAATGCTTCAAGCAGGAATCCGAACTGAGCTTTCGCTTCTTCTTCTGAGAAACCTAATACTTCAAACATTTTATTCTGAACTGTTCTGTCATAGATACGGATAGAACCACCGCCAACTTCAACACCATTGATTACTAAATCATACGCGTTTGCATTTACACTTCCCAATTGTTCAAACGGAAGTTTCATGAACGCATCAATATCTTTTGGCGATGTGAACGGGTGGTGCATCGCAAACCAACGCTGTTCTTCTTCACCAAATTCCAACAGCGGGAAATCAATCACCCACAAGGCTGCAAATTTATCTTTCGGACGTAAGCCCAAACGGCTGCCCATTTCCAGACGTAAATCGTTTAACTGTCCGCGTACTTTATTTCCGTTACCGGAAAGAATGAGCATTAAGTCACCGGGTTTTGCATTGAAACGTTCAGCGATTTTTTTCAAGTCATCTGCAGAGTAAAATTTATCTACAGAAGATTTCAACGAACCATCAGCAGCATAACGTACCCAAACCATGCCTTTCGCGCCAACCTGCGGACGCTTCACAAATTCTGTTAAGGCATCAATTTCTTTACGGGTATACTCTGCGCAGCCTTCAGCATTAATACCTACTACAAGATTTGCTTCATCAAAAACCTGGAAGCCTTGAGACTGTACTAGATCTGTAAGTTCAACAAACTTCATCCCGAAACGGATGTCCGGTTTGTCGCTACCATAGTATTTCATTGCATCTGCAAACAGCATGCGTGGTACTTCAGGCAGATCAAATTCTTTAACTGTTTTAAACAAGTGACGCACCAGGCCTTCAAACATGTTCAATACATCTTCCTGTTCTACAAAAGACATTTCACAATCGATCTGTGTAAACTCCGGCTGGCGGTCAGCACGCAAATCTTCATCACGGAAACATTTTACAATCTGGAAATATCTGTCGAAGCCTGCTACCATCAACAATTGTTTGAAGGTTTGCGGAGACTGAGGCAATGCATAAAACTGACCCGGATTCATTCTTGAAGGAACCACAAAGTCTCTTGCACCTTCCGGTGTAGACTTGATTAATACAGGCGTTTCAACTTCAAGGAAGTTGTTCGCATCTAAATAGGTTCTTGTTTCTCTTGAAACTTTATGACGTAATTCTAAATTTTTACGTACAGCATCTCTTCTTAAATCCAGATAACGATACTTCATACGTGTTTCATCACCGCCATCGGTTTCATCTTCGATCAAAAACGGAGGTGTCTTTGATTCGTTCAGTATGTTCAGTGCAGAAATTTTAACTTCAATATCACCTGTCGGCATTTTAGGATTTTTCGCCACACGTTCAATAACATTTCCTGAAGCCTTGATTACAAATTCACGACCAAGTTTGCGTGATGTTTCTAAAATTTCATTTGATGATTTACCTTCTTCCAGAATCAACTGAGTCACTCCATAACGATCGCGTAAATCAACCCAAATCATTCCTCCTTTATCACGCACACGCGCTACCCAACCACAAAGGGTCACTTCTTTATTTACATCTGAAATTCGTAATTCACCACACGTATGAGAACGTAGCATATACCTCTTAGTTAATATTTTAAACAGGCTCACAAGTTAGGCGTTTTTTGCAAAATTTCCCTGAATATTTGTTGAAAAACCTGTATTTAAGCTTTTGTGATAGCACACGCTTGCCAATAAAAATACACCTCTTAATCAATACATTACACAAGCAGTGGTTTTGAAAGCATTTTTTTACTTAAATTCCATGATTAAATACCTGCTGAATTACGCTCAACGTGGTGTTTTTTGTACATTGCTGCACTAATTCTTTACCTATGAAAAATATCGTATTTGTTTGCCTTGCCTTGTTTTTAATGTCTGCACGCGGACCTAAGCTGGTTACTCAGAAAATGGTTGATGGCATTACAGTTGGCATGCCCAAGGATTTTACTCAAATGTCTGATGATGATATTGCAAATAAATATCCTTCGACAAAAAAACCGGTTTCCATGTATACCAATTTAGACCGCACAGTTGACTTCGGTTTGAACATCAGCAAATCGCGCTGGGGGGGCCTTGATCTGACCATCCTTAAAGGTATTTTTCATGCAACGATTGTTGACTCTTACGATACAGTCATGTTTATTCAGGAAGATATTGTTTCGCTCAATGGCCGCCCGTATATCCGTTATGAATACAACTCTATCTTTGATAATACACAAGGTTATCACTACATGCTGATTTCCATATTAGCAAAAACAGTAGGTGAGGCAGAAGTTGATAAAGAAAAATTAGCGCCCGATAATGCCAATCACTTATTGATCTTTAACTTTTACTGCGCCAAAGCATTTCAGGAAAAATACCAGCCGGTTGCAGGAGGAATGATGCAGTCTATACATGTCAATACCAAACAGGCCTGCAACGCCATACCATCTGCTGAGAAGCCGGTTGTAAAAGGTTTGGTAAGTCCGGAACAGATTTTGGAAGACCAGAAAAAAAGAGGTACGAAAAATAAAAAATAAATTCGAATGCTCAGTATTCACAGCGATGAACATTTCATGCGCGAAGCTATGAAAGAAGCGCAGAAGGCATTTGATAAAGGTGAAATTCCTGTTGGTGCGGTTGTCGTAAGCAATAATCAAATCATTGCGCGTGCATATAACCAAACCGAACTGCTTTCGGATGTTACGGCACATGCAGAGATGCTTGCCATCACCGCTGCTGCGAATCATCTGGGCGGAAAATATTTAATTGATTGCACTTTATATATTACGCTTGAACCTTGTGTGATGTGTGCGGGTGCATTAACCTGGTCGCAGATCGGTAGTGTGATTTATGCTGCCAAAGATGTTAAACGCGGCTACAGTTCTATTAGTGGTTTAAACATGCACCCAAAAACAATTGTTAAACAAGGTCCCTTTTCTGAGGAAAGTGAAAAGCTATTACTTGAATTCTTTCGGAAACTCAGAAAATAATTCTAAATTATGTATTCAATACGTATTTATTAATTAAACCAATATACTATTATGGCTTTTGAACTACCTGCATTACCATATGCACCTAATGCACTTGAACCAAACATCGATCAGGCTACTATGGAAATTCACCATGGTAAACACCACAATGCTTATGTAACAAACTTGAACAACGCAATCAAAGGTACAGATGCTGAATCTTTATCTATTGAAGCTATCTGTAAAAATATCAGTAAATATTCTCCTGCAATCCGTAACAACGGTGGCGGTCATTTCAACCACTCTTTATTCTGGACAGTAATCGGTCCAAATGCAGGTGGTGCTCCTACTGGCGAGTTGGCAGCGGCTATTGATAAGGCTTTTGGTTCTTTCGATGCATTCAAAGAACAATTTGCAACAGCAGGCGCAACACGCTTTGGTTCTGGTTGGGCTTGGTTGATCGTATCAAATGGTGAATTAAAAATCACCTCTACTCCAAACCAGGATAACCCTTTAATGGATATAGCTGAAGTAAAAGGTACTCCAATCCTTGGTCTTGATGTTTGGGAACACGCTTATTATTTGAAATATCAAAACAGAAGACCTGATTACATTGCAGCATTCTGGAATGTAGTAAACTGGTCAAAAGTTGCTGCTTTATACAGCGCAGCTAAGTAATTTTAGGTATCACTTCTACGGAAAAGCCGCATGTAATTACATGCGGCTTTTTCTATTTTTTTGAAGACTTTTTTATATCCTTTTCCTAATACAAACCTGCTTTGAAAATCAAATACAAACTTTTCAATTTATTAACCATTGTTAAGTAATTGTATTTCAATAAATAATACATGTACTAAAAGTTGAAAAAATGAATTATATGACGTAACCTTGTATCACTTATTCAATGGGGCATTTTTGGAATAGGTATTTAAAACCGAATAGATTTTAAATTGAAATTTTTTCACTTAGGATTTTTCAAACAGCTAATCAAATAATAGAGAAGCATTCAGAATGCTTCTCTTTATTTGAAGCTATAAAATCAGGGATTTAACAATTACTCATTCGTTTCCTTTTCTTTCAGTAATTCTACCTTTGCCTTTTCCAATGCTTCTTTTTGTTCCAGGCTTACTGTCGGGTATCTTAATTTTAATTTTTCGAATTCACTAAGAATAATCTTTCCTACAAGCAAACGCATAAACCATTTATCATCGGCCGGAATAACAAACCATGGTGCATTTTTCGTTGATGTATTGCTCAGCATATCTTCGTAAGCCAGCCTGTAGTCTTTCCAATGCGCACGTTCCTTTAAATCATCTACGGCAAACTTCCAGTTCTTTGAAGGATCATCAATGCGTTCAATAAAACGTCTCTTCTGTTCTTTCTTCGATACATGTAAAAAGAATTTCAGAATTAATGTCCCGTTATCTGACAAATGTTTTTCAAAATTGTTTATCTGCTCAAACCGCTTGTCCCAGAATTTCTGATTGACCTGTTTTATATTTTCAATTTCTGATAAAGATTCTGAAAGAATATATTCCGGATGTACACGCGTAACCAGTACGTTTTCATAATGCGAACGGTTGAATATCCCGATCTCGCCGGCTGCAGGTAAGGCCACATAATGTCTCCACAAATAATCGTGTGATTGCTCAAGCTTTGTAGGCACTTTAAAACTGGTAACCTTCACACCTTGTGGATTGAGGCCTGTCATGATGTGCTTTACTGTACTGTCTTTCCCCGCAGCATCCATGGCCTGGAAAATTAACAGGATGCTTTTTTTACCTTCAGCATACAATTTGTCCTGCATCTCCGAAAGCTTAGCAATGCCCCAACTCAAAAGTTCCTCACCTTCTTCCTTGTTAAGTATTTTATGATCATAATCTGTTAGGAATTGTTTCTTCAGGTCCACAGACTGTTTTGGTTTTACCTGAAGCGTATGGATGTACTTGACTAATTTTGAAAGATCTTTTTTCATAAAACAATATTGAAAATGGCATAGCTAAATCTACAAAACATTTCCTAATTCAAATACTTTTACCCCCATGCGAGCAAAATTGTCCTTTCTTCAGGTTATACACTCTTTTTTGTCAAAGCCGTAATTATGTGTTATGTCGTATTTTCGTTATCTTTATTGAGGTAATTCCGTACCTCTGATTCGGTAATTCTACTTATTTGATTCTCATTATCAAATAAGTATATATTAAGTTACTGGTTTTTTTCTGAACCTTTTAATTAGAAACTGCTGTTTTGTCTGCGCATTTTAACATAAGCTTTTTAAAAAAACTTCCAATCTCCACGAAGCTTTCTATTTCTTATCTGCTGATAGGGATTGTTACGTTGCTTACTGTGTCTTCTATTTTATATTACATTTTCAAAAAAACCATTATTGAGAAAACAACCAATCAGCTGATTGCTGTGAATGTGATCAAGAAGAAGTCCATTGAGGATTTTTTATTGGGCGTTGTACGTGATATACGTGATGATGAATTTGAATTGAATAATTTTCCGGTGCAAATTATCGGAGGACTACACATACTTGATGAAAATTATTCCATTAACTCAAACGATTCGCTTTACAATAGTTCCATGCTTTCCGTATATGAAGACATTGTTTTTATGGACTCGGTCGGCAATATAATCAAGTATGCGCATTCAGATAAATCCAAATACCTTGCAGACACCGCTATCAAAGATCTCTTTCATAAATTTAAGGAGAACCATGCAGCAACCGGGAATGAATTATTTTTTAGTGATATTACCAATCAATATGGCGTCAAGCATCCGCAATTGCTTTGTGTGTTTAAATTGAAACGCGCGGCAGTATGGGGCATATACTTTATTAACCACGCTTACATCAACGATATTATTGAAATCCGTTCCGGGATGGGCGCTACCGGAGAATCGTATTTGGTTGGCAACGATCTTTACATGAGAAGTGAATCCCGCTTTTATGAGGATACACTTCCAAGTAAAATTAAAGTGAATACTGCGGCAACGCAGCATGCCTTCTCAGGCAAAACACTTGCAGAAGGCTCTATTATTAATGATTACAGGGATGTTCCTGTTATCAGCGTACAAAGCAAGATCGACATTCCCGGGATGGATTGGGCACTCATTTCTGAAATCGATGTAAGTGAAGCCATGGCAAGCGTTAATGTTATCCGAAACTATATGATCGGTATAGCAGTATTAGTTTCATTGGTATTGATGGTGGTTACACTTGTACTGGTAAAACAGATTGTTGATCCGATCAATAACCTAACCCGATTGATTGATACCATTTCGTTGGGGAAATTTAATCAGTCCTTTCAGAAACAAAATTTTTCCGGTGATGAGATTGGTAGGTTTGAAGATGCCATTCTCAACCTTCAGCAACACATTGCCGTAACAGCATCCTTTGCAGACGAAATCGGAAAAGGAAACCTTTCAGCCGACTACAGAGCGGTAAGCCCCGATGACACTCTTGGAAATGCATTATTAAAAATGCGGGTTGATCTGATTGAAAGTAAAATAAAGGAAAAACTTTTAACAAAACAGAAAACAAGCGCGTTGATTGAAGGTCAGGAAAAAGAACGGGAACGACTGGCGCGCGAATTGCACGACGGACTCGGACAGATGCTAACGGCAATCCGTCTGCGTATCGGCTTGTTAAAGGAAGATCAGCAAAATAAAAAAGACATTCAGCTTATCATTGACGATACCATTGCCGAGTTAAGACGTATCTCTAACAACGTGATGCCTGCCGTGCTGATTGACTTCGGGCTTGCGGCTGGATTAAAAACACTTGTTGAATATTCAATAAAGTTGTATCACATTCCGATTGTGTTGACATACGATTCATATGCTTTCGAGAAGAAACCCAAGAATGTTTTTGATATTAATGTAAGTTTGTACCGCATTGCCCAGGAAGCAATTAATAATGCGATTAAATATGCAAACACGTCCGAAATCCGGATTTCACTGGTTGAGAAAGCCGACAGTATCGAAATGGTAATTTCGGATAACGGTATTGGATTTGATTTGAAAAATAAAGTCGAAGGAAAAGGGATTGGAAACATGGGTGAACGCGCCAGGCTAATAGATGGGAATTTTACAATCAAATCTGGTAAAACCGGAACCACTGTTACCATCACTGTACCTTTATACTTCTAATTAGATAACTATATGAAAAAAATCTCCATTGTAATAGCTGACGATCACACGCTGATCAGGGATGGTATAAAAGCATTGCTTCAATCGATAGATGAATTTGAAGTGATAGGTGAAGCAACCGATGGGGAAGAACTTGTGCAGTTTATTGATACACTCGATCCGGACATTGTTGTTGTTGATATTACAATGCCTAAAAAGACGGGCATTGAAGTCATCACTGAAGTTAAGAAATATAATTCACGTGTTAAGTTCATTGTACTTTCCATGCACGACAATCCGGAGTATGTACTGAAAAGCGTCCAGGCTGGCGCATTATCTTATCTGCTGAAAAATACAGACCACGAAGAAATTGTAAAAGCTGTGAAGGCTGTTAGTGCCGGACAAAAATATTTTTCGCCAGATATATACTCCATTATTCTGAATGGGCTGGCAAATCCTGAATTGATTAAAGGCAATCAATTATCAGAAGCATTGACTAAAAGAGAACTTGAGATTCTACGCGAAGTATCGATGGGGCTAAGTACAAAGCTCATTGCAGATAAATTACACATCAGTGTTCGTACTGTTGAAACACACAGAATTAACCTGATGAAAAAAATGGAAGTGCACAATTCAGCGGAACTGATAAAAAAAGCAATGGATCTGAATTTAATTTAGATCCATTGCCTTTAACTATTTTTTAGAATTATATTATCTAGCTTGCTAAAGATAAGCGGCGCATTTTATCCATGTCCAATGGTTTGAGTATATAGCCTTCTATATTATACTCTTTTGCTTTATCCATATCATGCGGATTACTTGATGATGATAGAACATATATTTTAAAACACTTCGTATGATCGGGCATATGGCGATTTAATTCGCTTAAGAAATCAAAGCCATCCATTACCGGCATATGCAGATCCAGGAAAATCAACTGCGGGCATTCTTCATCACATGCTTCCGGCAAACAATGACTGGAAACAAATTTCATTGCTTCGTTTCCATTTTTGACTGTACTGATAGAGTCAGTGATGCTTGATTTATTTATAATGATCTCGCTGATGAAATTACTTGTATCATCATCATCAACTAATAATACGGACTTAAACTTTTTCATGAATTAAAATATTATTTTGAACACTGATCCAACATTTACTGAACTCTCCACTTCAATTTTTCCACCTTTATCCTCTACAATTTTATTGGTAATGTATAATCCTACACCCGAGCCCTCTATATGATCATGAAAACGTTTGAACAGCTTAAATAGTTTATCCCTGCACAAGTCAAGATCTATCCCCAGGCCATTATCTTTTACGCTGATTTCATTCCTGTTGGTTACAGGATTATGAGCGGTCATGATTTCAATTTTCAAACTTCTGTCCGGTGATTTATATTTTATGCTGTTAATAATAAGGTTGTACATGATACTTTTAAATGCCTGCTTGCTATACGTGATTGTCTCAACATTTAACGTAAACGTAATCTTTGCATGGCTCGTCTTTACAAGAATTTCATTTTCCGATAATATTTCCTTCAACACTTCACGAATATTGATCTCCTGAATGTCTTCATAGGGATTGGTTTGCACCTTAACAATATCTGTAAGATTGATGACCGTATTTTTAACTTTTGCTGTTGAGTTTTCAATTTTTTCAATCAAATTAGTTACGGTTTTGTTCTCCGGACCCATCTCTGCTTTTAATAATTGTAGCAGGCCTTCTATATTGTTAACCGGCGATTTTAAATCATGAGATGCGGAATAAATAAAATTATCCATATCCTTGTTTAGACGTACCAGATTTTGATTCGAATCGGCGAGCTGTTGTGTTCTTTCATTTACGATTATCTCCAGCTGCTGGGGTGATTTAAGCGTAAGTGCATGAGGTATTACTTTGTAGAGCGCCCATACAGTTACCCATGAAATGATAGCAGTAATAAATAAGATTAAAGCGCTTAACCTGTATACAGGCTCCCAAAAAATAATTGCATCCACCAAATGAGTGAGACCACATAGCAAGATAAATAAAATGAACAGCCATAGTACTTTTACAAATGGGATTTCATTTTTTTTCTTTTTAAGCATGTAAAATAAACTGAAAGGAATGGCGAAATAGGCAGCCCAGATAGCCAGATTTGAAAAGATGTACAACCAGCCGTGAAAACCTGTCCATTTCCCGCAATACCAGCGTGGCGGCCATGATTCTGACCACAGCAGTTTCGAAAAAAAATCCGATACTTCCTCCATAATTGTTAGCCTTTGTTGAAATATGAAAAAAATGTATGTTAACTTAATCAGATAAATTCACTTTAACAAACACTTAAAATAAGCTTTACAAGCGATAAAAGAGTACTACAAATAATTGAATCATTTTTAAGCGGCTCTATAAATGGATAAATACTTATATAAATATCCGTATTTACCGCCATGTATTTTCACGTAGTGCTTTTATATACTTGCATCTATTATCTGTTCATAGATGAAAATATACGTTTTAGCTGCACTTTTGTTCTCTATAGGTAAAATTGCTGCTCAGGAAATAGATCCCGATTATAAGCATCTCCATCCTGTGCAGGGGCATCAAGGCACAGAAAAGGAAAAACATACACAAGAGATCGGATTGGTAGATCAAAAGACAAACAGGAAGTCGACCAGATCATATGTTGTAGTTCCAAGCGATTCAATACCTGAGGTAAATGTTCAAGGGAAGAAATCAAAAAAGAATTATAAGAACCAGTTTAATTGACCGTAATTTTGAGCTGTGTTTAGGGCTGCTTTGGATTAAAGAAATTTAATTTAAGCAGCATTTTTTTTGCCCTTGTTCTAGTAAATATACTGTGGGCTTCTCTTATAATTCAAGTTATGTAAAAACAAAAAACCCTTTACTGATTAAGGTAAAGGGTTTTGATAATAAGTTGGCAGCGACCTACTCTCCCACATTTGACTGCAGT
>JAGKWN010000100.1 GCA_021151805.1 Cytophagaceae bacterium
ATTATAAATATACAATTATAAGTTTGAAAAATTACAATACAAGAACGCCAATTCTTATAAGGGTAATTACTTAGGGGGTGTAATTGCGAATACAATTTACTATAAAGTAGCGATTTACGCAAAAAACAGAGTGAAATTATTTTTGCATTTCAGAGCAATTCCCTGAAATTGGTCGAATCCAGAACAAGTTGGGGGAAAAATAAATCAAAACTCGCCTGCATTTCCGCATAATGTTTTTTTAGAACTTCTGTTGCATCCTCCATGTGCGACTCAAAACTCGCTCTTCTGGACATGCCCTTAAAGACCTGCTCAATCCCGTAAAAGTTTGCATAATTACTCAGCCAGTCCTGCCGGATCATATATGGCAGCATTTGCTGAATGCGTTCAGGCAATATTGCCTCATGCTCCTCAAGCAGACTATATACCGAAGCTGCATAGCTTGTCAATGGTACGTTTGAATAATTCACCCAGTCTTTGGCCAGAAAATGATCCATGTATATATCCATCACAACGGCATTATATTTACCGAAGTAAGGTGCCAGGATCTTTTTACCATCGCTGATTACCGGATGTGTATCTGTAAAATAGTCGATATGCCTGTGCAACTGAATCCCTTTCTGAATTTCTGCATCGAACTCAAGGATCTCTTTTCCCTTGACAGAGTCGGCAATAAAATTACCGATCATCAATGAATGATCTGTTCCGGAAAGATAGAGATGCGCTAAAAAATTCATTTATTCGTCGCTGTCAATTGCAAATTCTTTTTTAGGAAAATTCCTGTACAGGTTAATACCAATTCCAAATTCAAAATAAGGAGAAGTTTTATTTTCATCCACAAAGCCGGGAGTTGTTTTCTGGCGGTATTCGACACCTAACTGCAACTCTGAATAAAAGCGTGTACCCATGTAATATTTTACACCACCCAATACTGACATGGATTTAAAATCTGTCAGCACATTATCATGAATGCTTTGTGTACCCTGTACATAGAAAGCCGAAGCAATCCAGTATACATTATAAAAGCTTTTCGAAATCGGAAGTATTTCCTGTACAATTCCACCGCCATTGTAATTATATCCGGGAGCAATTCTGAGCGTTGTGCCTTTGTATCTTAAGTCAAGCGTAGGTATGGGCGCTATAGATGCGCCGCCAATGCCTACAAATGTTCCGAAGTTAAAATTTCTCCGTTGTGGCATGGCAGACTGCGCATAAACTGCAGAAGATAAACAGAAAAAAACTATAAAAAGTATTCCGTGCTTCAACATCAATTTTTATGATTAAAAGATTAAATAAAATTCTCCAGGCTTTCTGTATCTCTGGCAATAGCAGCCTTTTTACCGGATACAAGAATCGGCCGTTCAATCAGGATCGGATTTTCAACCAGGATCTTTATCCATTGCGCATCGGTAAATGATTTATCTTTGTATTTCTCTATATACAACGCTTCTTTCTTCCGCACAATATCCAGCGGTTTTACTTTTAACAAAGCTAAAACAGCGGTCAGCTCTTTTACCGTTGGCGGGGTTTTTAAATATTCAATTACCTCAATCTTCTCTCCTGTTGATTCTATATATTCCAGGGCTGTGCGGCTCTTCTGGCAGCGGGGATTGTGATAGATCTGGATCATTCGGATACGGTTTCTATAACAAAATTATGATTGGTATAAATGCAGATGTCTGCAGCAATGTTTAAGCTTTCGCGTACCATGTCGGGAGCAGATAAATGTGTTGCATGTTTTTTCAGCGCAGCTGCAGCTGATTGTGCATACATACTACCGGAACCGATTGCCAGGATATCATTGTCCGGTTCGATCACGTCGCCGGTACCTGAGATCAATAATAGTTCTTCTTTATTTACAACAATCATCATGGCTTCCAGTTTGCGCAGGTACCGATCAGTGCGCCAGTCTTTGGCAAGCTCAATCGCTGCGCGTTTCATATTGCCGCTATATGCAGTAAGCTTTTCATCAAAACGTTCCAGTAATGTAAACGCATCGGCCGTTGAACCGGCGAAGCCGCATAATACTTTACCATCCATTAATTTACGGACTTTCTTCACATGATCTTTTACAACTGTATTCCCCAGTGTTGCCTGTCCGTCTGCTCCTATTGATAGCTGTCCATTGTGTCTGATTGCCACAACGGTTGTTGCATGTATTTTATCCATTTTTTAAAATTTGAATTCAAAATACACTTTTCAACTGATATTAAAAAACGCTGTTGATGTAATGAATATTTGATTGTTGTGGATTACTATTTCCTAAGATTCAGTTATTTTTGAAGAATTAATTGATTTAATTCTGAACATGAGAAGAGTAGTTGTTACGGGTATAGGGGCACTTACGCCTATTGGAAATACAGCAGAAGATTTTTGGAATAATTTGATTGAAGGGAAAAGCGGTTCAGCGCCTATTACCTACTTCAATACAGATAAATTTAAAACAAAATTTGCCTGTGAATTAAAGGACTACAATCCGAATAATTATTTCGAAAAAGGCGAAGCCCGTAAGTATGATCTCTTTACGCAGTACGCACTTGTAACGGTTAAAGAAGCCATCGCTCAGGCGAAGATCAACTTCGACGAACTAAACAAAGATCGTATTGGTGTTATCTGGGGTTCAGGAAATGGAGGTATCCTTACGACACAGGAACAGATCATGGAATATGCCAAAGGCGATGGTACGCCAAGATTCAATCCGTATTTCGTTCCTAAAATTTTAGTGGATATTGCATCCGGCGTAATCTCTATCAAATATGGTTTGCGCGGTATCAACTATACAACGGTTTCAGCCTGCGCATCTTCAACAACATCCATTATAGATGCCTTTAATTATATCCGTTGGAACAAAGCAGACATGGTCATTACCGGCGGTTCAGATGCACCAATCAACGAAAGTCTGATCGGCGGCTTCGGCGCATTAAAAGCATTATCTACAAAGAATGATGATCCGGCAACAGCCTCCCGTCCTTTCGATGCAAACCGCGATGGTTTTGTTATGGGCGAAGGTGCAGGCGCGATCATCCTGGAAGATTACGACCATGCAGTGAAACGCGGCGCTCCTATCCTGTGTGAAGTAATCGGCGGCGGTATGTGTGCCGATGCTTATCACCTGACCGGTTCACACCCGGAAGGCGATGGTGCCTACCTGGGCATGAAGCTGACACTTGAAGATGCCGGCATCGGCCCGGATGAAGTAGATTACATCAACCCGCATGCAACTTCAACACCGATTGGTGATCAAAGCGAACTAAAAGCGATCCAGCGTTTATTCGGTTCAACATCCAAAGCATCCATTAGTGCTTCCAAATCCATGACGGGACACCTGTTGGGTGCAGCAGGCGCCATTGAAGCAATTATCTGTATTCAGGCCGTACAAAAAGATCAGATCCCCCCTACAATCAATACGGAATCCATTGAAGCCGGCTACGAAAACATGAACCTGGTTCTGAACAAAGCTGTTTCCAAGGAAGTAAATGTTGCACTCAGCAATACATTCGGATTTGGCGGCCATATTGCAGCCTTAATGGTGAAAAAAATAAAGAAATAATTTGATTGTCTTTTTATAGAGGAATAACTAGATTACTTCTGGTAACGTATTCATACTTCAGGAAAAATATCTTTCATGATAAAGCGTTTTATCCTTTGCATGAATATAGTTACAGTCTATATAAATTTTATGTATGAAGAAGTTTCTGCTTATTTTATTTACTTATACAATTACCCATACTTTATCATTTTCACAGGACAGTATCCGCCAGAATCTGGGTCCGAATATCAACAGCAAATACGATGATATAGGTCCGATTTTATCACCGGATGGTAAAACCATTTATTACGTTATCCAGGGGCACCCTTCTAATACCAAGTCTACCTATTATGATGATGCCGAAGATATCTGGTATTCCGAAATGGATTCCTCCGGTCATTGGTCTAAAGCCAGGCACTTGGGTAAACCATTCAATCTAAGACGTTACAACAGCATTGAATCCATCAGTCCGGATGGCAACATTATATACATTCGGGGTGGTTACCAGAACGGTGAATATACAGGTACAGGATTTTCATACCTGTTCAAAACAAAAACAGGCTGGAGTGATCCTCAGCAATTAGATATTCCTTCTTTCGAAGGTATGAGCAAAGGCGCTTACACATCGCTCTATGTATGCCCGGATGGTAAAACCCTACTGCTGTCTTTTTCAAAATTTCCGGTTAAGAGTTATAGAGGCGTTTCGAAAGACGAGATCAATGATCTGTACGTATGCTTTAAAACCGGTCCGAACAAATGGTCAAAACCGTTGCCGATAAAAATTCTAAATACAAAAACATATACAGAGTCAACTCCTTTTGTAGCTTCAGACAATACAACCTTATACTTTTCATCGGATCGCCCGGGTGGCAAAGGCGGCCGCGACATATGGATGTCTAAGCGTCTCGACAATACCTGGCTCAACTGGTCTGAACCTATCAACCTGGATGAGCATATCAACACAACCGGCTGGGATGCTTATTACGCGCTGGATGCAAAAGGCGAATATGCTTACATGGTATCAAACAGATCTGGTTATGGCTTAAGTGATATTGTACGCATCAAACTTAAAACCAACGAACGTCCGAACCCGGTTGTGCTGGTAAAAGGAAAAGTAGTAAACGCTAAAACCAAACAGCCAATCTCTGCCAGCATTACATACAATTCGTTAAGCACAGGTAAAGAAATCGGACAAGCCATATCTGACCCCGTTACCGGAAATTACAACATGGTGCTTCCTTACGGTGCTCAATACAGTTTCAATGCCAATGGTACCAATTATATTCCGGTATCAAACAACCTTGATCTTACGACCGTTGCAGAATACAAAGAAATCAGACAGGATCTGCTGCTGGTACCTATTGAAGTTGGACAAACCATTCAGCTTACCAATATCTTTTTTGATATGAGTAAGTCTACCTTACGCAATGAATCCATCGTAGAGCTTGATCGCCTGTATAATCTGCTTGTTGCCAATCCAACGATGGAAATTGAAATCGATGGCCATACCGACAATGTTGGTGATCCGGAGTTAAATGTGCAGCTTTCGCTGGACAGAGCAACTGCCGTAAAAAAATATTTATTAGGCAAAGGTATTGCTGAAAACCGCATTCTTGTAAAAGGCTTCGGCGGTGCAAAACCTGTAGCCAGCAATGATACAGAAGATTCTAAAAAATTGAACAGACGCGTGGAGTTTGTGATTTTAAAACTTTAACTCATCATTTAAATTTCCGTTTTTATGCCCTACGTAAATATTAAAATAACAGATGATGGAGTAACTCCCGAACAAAAAGCGGAATTGATCAAAGGCGTAACAGACCTGCTGCAAAAAGTTCTGGATAAAAATCCTCAAACAACAGTCGTTGTAATCGACGAGGTACTAACAGATAACTGGGGTATCGGCGGAGAAACGGTTACCGTAAGACGTAAAAAATAAATTCCATTGGAGCAATCATCCGTAGACTATAAAGTCGTCATACAGCTTTCAAACAATGATGCGCTGGTGCAGAAAGCAACCATCGGACAACTGAATAACATTCTCAATGCCTTTGAAAAAGTAACCGTTGAAGTTGTGATGAACGGTTTAGGCATCGACCTTGTACTACAGGAATCACCTTTCACCAATATACTTGAACTACAGCATGAGAAAGGCATACAATTTACCGTTTGCCGGAATACACTGAACCAGAAAAATCTCACTGCTGGTTCGCTCCTGCCCTTTGTTACAATAGTACCTTCAGCATTGGCTCATATAATCATGCAGCAGCACCAAGGCTGGAGTTATATCAAAGCAGGCAACTAGTAACTAGTAGTCAGTGGTTAGTAAACAGTTGTCAGTGTTTGTTTACTGTTTACTGACTACTGTTTACTATCTATTACTTTTTTTAATGATCAGATAATTGGCTACCCATTGAAATGCCATGAAGCCAAGTAAAAACAACATCGACATACCATTGAATAATACACCATCATTGAATGCAATGGAAATACTGGAAATACCTACAACTGCCATGATGATTGAATAAATCAGAAAACCATTTTTGATTTTTGATTCAGTAAACATCATTCCACAAGGTACCATCATCACAAAACCAAAAATAACAATACTTAAGAAGGCCTCATTCTGAAAGATAAAATACGAGAGCCCTCCCAGTATACAAATGAGGAAACTGATACCCACAAATGTTGAACTATGTATTTGATTTTTAGTGAGCAGGAATTTTCCGTATTTATTGAACCGCAGAAATAAATTACTTACAGGTTCAATCACCCAGGTTGAAAAAGCAATGATTGCCAACAGAATAATAATCGGATTCAGATAAGCTTGTAAGCCTTCATTACTGGCAGCCAGCGCCCGCAATGATCTGCTCAACACGGCAAATCCAATGATAAAACCCCACTGGTATTTTTCAGCCAGGTTACTTAATGTAAATGCATATTTCAGAAAAAGCCTGTATAGAAAATTGTTTGCTTTTAATGCTTCTGCCATACCCGCTTGTGCAAACTGATTGGTAGGATCATTTTTCAAAGCTTCTTTAAAATGCTCCAGCGCTTTTTTATGGTTACCGCTTTCCAGTAAATTCCAGCCGTAATTTGCATGTGTATAAGAATTGTTCGGATCTTCACGCAAAGCACCGTCAATAGTAATAAAAGCTTCTTCCTTCTTATTTAATTTCAGTAAGCTGTTACTACGGATGTTTAATCCCAGAATATTTTCCGGATCCAGTGCCAGCGCATGATCAGCCAATTGCAGGGCTTCTTCGTATTGTTTCCGGTTCAATTTAATGGATGCCAGCAATGCATAATACTCTGCTTCCGCAGGATCTGTTTCGATTGCCAGGCGCAAATATCTTTCTGCCTCATCATATTTTTCCTGCTGTATTAAAATACGCGCTTTAACAAAATATAAATAGGCAATATCCGGACTGATACCAATCGCACTGTTGATAGCGATATCTGCCTCTTCCAGTTTTCCCAGCTGAATATTTACTTCGGCAAACAACGCCAGTACATGCACATCATGTGGGTCGCTTGATAACAAATCTTTTAATACCTGTTGTGCCTCGCTGTATTTTTGCTGTTGAATTAATATTTCAGCACGCTGAATCAATGCATCAGTCATCGTTATTTTTTTATTTTTAGGTAGGAAAGGATATCATCGTATAAACCTGAATCGTTTGCAAACAAGGCAAAGTTTTTCGCCGTTGAGAACCATTCCTGTGTACTTGCTTTGTGTTTTTTAACGGCCTGCAGCAAATCGTTTGTAGTGATTGGCTTGGGGATGCCATCGATAAATGATGATTCAATTTTCGCTTCGATGGCTATATCAATGATCGCTTCTATATCGGCACCGGAATAATGATCGAGCTTGCCGGCAATCTGTTTAACATCAATCGCTTCAACCGGTTTGTCTTTTAATTTAAGCTGAATAATGGATTCACGTGCTACCAAATCCGGAGGTGGCACAAAAATAATCCGGTCAAAACGCCCCGGTCTTCTGAAAGCCTGATCCAGGTGCCAGGGTGTATTAGTTGCGCCCAACACCAGTATGCCTTCATTGCTGTTGTCAATACCATCAAGCTCCTGCAGAAACTGGTTGATAAGGTGTCGCCCGCTGGACTGTTTCATATCACTGCGGCTTGCGCCTAACGCATCAATCTCATCGATGAATAAAACACACGGCGTATTCTTTCTGGCAAGCTGGAAAAGCTCATGAAGATTTTTCTCGCTGTTACCAATCCACATATCCAGGATATCATTCAGGCGGATGGAAATAAACGCTGCATTTACCTGACCGGCTGTAGCTTTGGCAATAAAGGTCTTGCCGCAGCCCGGAGGACCGTACAGTAAAATGCCGCCGCCGGTTTTTTTACCATACGCTTTATACAGTTCAGGATGCAAAAGCGGTTTTACAATCTTCAGATCGATCTCTTTCTTTACCTGATCCATACCACCTACATCTGCAAAGTTTATGGTCGGCTTTATGATGAATGAATTTTCATTCGCGAATTCTTCTTCGGAATCATCGTCGTCGTCATTTGGAAAAGCATTTGGCAATCGCAATTCCCTATCCAACTCCGCATCCTGAAAATTCGGACGTAGTCTCAACACCTTTTTATAGATCTCTGCTGCATGTTGAATGGACTTTTCTTTCAACAATACTTTTGCATATAAAAGCAGGCTGTCAAAGTCTTCATTACCATTTGAAATAATTTCTTCAAGCAAAACCACACAGGCAGAATATTTACCTTTCTGGTAAAATACCTGCGCTAGTCCCAGCTTGTAACGGTTATCACTTGAAAGTTTGATCAGATCAGCAAATTCGATCTCTGCTTCATCCAGTCGGTTTGCTTTAAATAAGATCTCTGCCAGATGTGCTTTTAGGGGAATGTTATCCGGAGAAAACTTCAGGGCCTCTTTTAAATTGTTAATTGATTGATCGTCCATTTGCATCAGTTTTGACTAGACAATAATATCGAATAATGTTGATTTTGAAAAAATAATTCATGTTAACTACATACTTCCAAATAAATTAAATCCGATTGATATAATATTCCAACTGATTGTAACAAAATCTTGCCAGTTATACGAATTTGCTTACCTTCACCTAAAATACGCTCTTGAAAAAAATATTCAATGCAATTATTGATAGTTATATCGATACCAAAGTCGGTATAACTGAAAATTTTTTAAATGAAAAATTGGCATTGGATCTCAAGGCTAACTTACTTGCCTTGTACGCCGGTAATGAACTCACTCAGGCCGGTACTGGCAATAAATCCGGATTGGTGCATAATAAAAACAACCGCAGCGATATAATATATTGGCTAGACAGGGCACATAACAATGCATCCGAGAACGTTTTTTTCGACCTTATGGATGCTTTCGTCCTTCACTTAAACGAAACCTGCTATACAGGCATCACTAGTTATGAATTCCATTATACTTTATATGAAAAAGGCAGCTTTTATACAAAACACATGGATCAGTTTCGAAACAGCGACAGCCGTCAGTTTTCTATGATCATGTACCTGAATGCAGACTGGAAAAAAGAAGATGGCGGAGAATTAAGTATTCACCACAAAGACCGATTGCAGAATATTTCACCGACCAATGGCAAAAGTGTTTTCTTCAAAAGTAATGAGTTGCTGCATGAAGTATTATGCACCAATGTACCGAGATTAAGCATTACCGGATGGCTTAAAAAATAAACAATAAAGCACGCAGAACAAATATTTTCAAGGAATGTAATTAATTATTGAAGCGTAATCTTCTGCTGTTTCTTCTTTCCAAATTCTTCTTTCAAATGAAAAGAATATTTTTTTGAATTATCCAGCTTATAAATCAGGATCAGCTCCATATCAGTGATATTGATAAAGGTTGTATACAAGGTGCCGCCCTCTTTTCCGGCAACATCTTTAGCCGGCAGCTGAACTGCGCCACCAATCGCATTTCCCACCGTTTTCATATCCAGACTGTCGCTGCTGTTGTTCAGTTTTGTTAACCGATCTTCGATCGACTGGTAACGGTAACAGGGATAATTGCCCGCTGTTGTATCCGACAACAGATAGTTGGTAGCAATGAGCATATTATTCTGTATGGTGATAATTTCTTTTTTACCATTCACCCATTCAATCACTACGGCATTTCCTGTGCTATCGCCAAACATGATATGTCCTTCGGTAACAGCAATCTTCTGTACTTCCAGATAAGTGATCGCTTCCGCAACAGTCTTGCATGTTGCCAGTATTTCATCACCGACATTTCTTCCCTTGGGATCCTGATAATTTTGCGGAAGCGTTTGTTTAGGTGTAGTAGCTCCGTCAAAAAACAATCCATGCTGGTTGATACCTCCCTGGGCAAAGTCATTCCAGCCGTACCACAAACGCGCATAGGCTTTATCTGTTTTCGGATTGATCTGGATATAAGGTTTTACATTGTAATAATAATCTTCATTATTCACCACATAGATTTTACCCGTTGCCTGATCTATGTAATAAAATATAGAGCAGGCATCTAAACGTGTTGGAAGAATGAAAAGAAGAAAAAAGAATACACCAAAAATCTGTTTCATAATTATTTCTTAAATGTATATAAATTATACGGATTGATGCTATAATCCAGCGGTACATCCCAGGCATCGGCTTCAATGAGCTCCTCTGTTGGTTGAAAGAAACTCAAGCCTACTTTAATAACTTCCGGTTTACAATTCTGTAAGAAGCGGTCGTAAAAACCTTTGCCATATCCTACCCGGTTTCCTTTGATGTCAAAGGCCAGCAAAGGCAGCAGTACCAGGTCAATATCATCTTCAGGCACAGCAAGCCGCTCAACCGGTTCGGGTATGTTCCATTTATTCGGAACATAGGTCGTGGACGGAGTAATACACGTATGAAGTAAATCCTGTCCGTTGTTATCAATGATCGATGTACAGACCTTTATTTCGGGATGTTGTTTAAAAAAGAAATCAATCAGAAAAGAAGTATCGATCTCCGCTTTATCGGGAATAGAAATAAAAATATGAATCACAGAACAGTTCTTCCAGAGATCAGAATTGATAAAGGTTTCAGCAATTACCTTGCTGTTTTCCCGTATCGCTTCGGCAGAAAGTTCCTTTCGTTTGTTGATGTATAACTTTCGTGCGGTGTCTTTATTCATAACAGCACATTTGTATATTGAATGTACACGGATCCAGCGACTCATATAACTTCCCGATCAATGCTTCATCATTTACCAGGAATGTAAATACCGATTCCTGACGCTCCTGCAGTTTCCCGTTCGGTAGTATTTTATCACGTATGCCCAACACACTTTTGATCAGATCTTCGTGTTTACGCTCTTCTGCTTTGCGTAATTTTTTTTCAATATCATCCATCTGCTTTAAGGCCTTTGCTTTCTCTGCCTGGGCCCAGCTTTGCAATGAGCCATCAACGGTT
The DNA here is from genome assembly GCA_021151805.1 of Cytophagaceae bacterium. Taxonomy (GTDB): domain Bacteria; phylum Bacteroidota; class Bacteroidia; order Cytophagales; family Cytophagaceae; genus Cytophaga. Next base: position 10,960 of record JAGKWN010000100.1, read on the forward strand.
GCAGCTATTTCCGTAATGCTGTCAAATGCCCGGGTGATTTCTTTTATCTGACTTTCTATGGAAATATCCTCCTGTATGGAACGTGAAACGATAAGCTGTTTCAGGTCGAACTCATTCAAAAATAATTCAGCAAGATTCACCTTTGCTTTTTCCAGCTTCGTGTATTGCTGTCGGGTAATCACACCTGAAAACATCCGTGGGAAAATTACAGGCAGAAATGTATTGTATGTCTGGAACACGTCTTTTAGCTGCAGCCAGTATGCAATCTCACCGGGGCCGCCAACATAAGCAATATCAGGCAGGATGGCGCTCTCGTAAAGCGGACGTAGCACCACATTTGGACTGAAGCGTTCCGGATGTTGTGCAAGTTCTACTTTTATTTCTTCCGTAGAAAAACGTATATCGGTATTGAGGATCGTAAAAAACTCCCCCTGTTTTTCAATACGCTCCCGGATACTATCTTTAACATAAAATAAATTGATCTCTCTCGGGTTCACCTGTACCGGATAGCCTTGTGCTTCCAGGCTGTTATTGGTCTTGCTCATGGCACCCAACGCGGCCTGGCTCATCAATTCTTTTTCTGCAATGCCTGTAAATTCTTTTTTCAGCATGGCATCATCGCCATCAATCACAACAACACCGTATTCTGCAAACAAATGGTGCATAACCTTGCGGGTTGCTTCCGCCAATGTTGCCGAAGATTGGTATGCTTCTTTCAGCCACTCCGGAATATCTTTAATAGTATCTAATAATTCGGCAATGCCGGTGGTATTGAATCTTCCTACAGCACCGGTCTGTATAGTTTCCCAGGTATATTTTTTTCCGAATACATAAAAGTGATTGATCTCTGCTGAATCATGATCTTCCGAAGCCATCCAGAATACCGGTACAAAGTCTTTAGCTGCATGTTTTTGCTTCAGCATTTCACACAACTTGATACAGCTCAATGTTTTCAGGATCAGGTATAACGGACCTGTACCCAGACACAACTGATGGCCGGTAGTAATGGTATAGGTTGTATCTTTAGCCAACAGACTTATATTTTTCTGAACCAGGTTACTTGCAGGCATATTTTTGTATTGATCCTGTAAGCGGTTAACCAATACCTGCCTGTTTATCGGCTGTGAACTGCGCTGCTCTATGGCCGCTTCCAATCCTGCGAGATCCGGATAAAATGTATATAGCGGTTGAACCTGCTCTTGCTGAGCTAAATAATCTAAAAATAATTTACTAAACTGCTGAGAATCCTGTAAACCAATCTTTTCTACTGAAAATGAACTCATAACTCTTTTTTAATCCTAGCTTGCAACACTAAAGTTAGTATAAAAGTTTATTTGCCGAACGAACTTTTCTCCCCAAAGGGTGAGTTTAAACAAAAGCATAATGTTCCGCTTTATAATCAAACCTTTGGCGAACATCATGTATTATTTGGGAACTAACACACCTTGTATTTGTTAGCCTATAAATAAAACAATAAATTGCCATATATTATAACAAAACGAATCATGGATAAACACTTTTTTGAATCGCTCTTACAAAAACACCAGCAGGCCGGAACTTTCCCATCTACGTCTGAGATCTGCAGGTTAGTAACGCGTATTCTCTTGATTTTATTTCCCGAACAAACACAAGCCAAATATAAAGATGCAGATGCTGTTAAATCACAAATGCATTTATATCAAAAAGAATTAACGCGTTTATTACTTTCTATACAAAAAGATTTACCGACCCCGGCCGAACAACTGGCAGAGGCATTTATGAATGAGCTGCCGGTAGTGTATGACAAGCTGTTACTGGATATACAGGCTACCTTAAACGGTGACCCTGCTGCACGTTCGGAGTTTGAAGTGGTAAGAGCCTATCCGGGCTTTTATGCCATTGCATTCTATCGTCTGGCAAATGTATTGTACCTGCAGGATATTCCGCTGATCCCCCGCATCATCATGGAATATGCGCACAGTAAAACAGGTATAGATATACACCCGGGAGCAAGCATTGGTAAGAATTTTCACATCGATCATGGTACTGGAATTGTTATTGGTGAAACAGCAAATATTGGCGACAATGTTAAGATCTATCAGGGCGTAACACTTGGTGCCTTAAGCGTATCCAAAAGCAAAGCCAATACAAAACGCCATCCAACCATAGAAGACAATGTAGTCATCTATTCCGGAGCGACTATTTTAGGAGGCGAAACAGTTGTGGGTCACAGCAGCATTATTGGCGGGAATGTATGGTTAACTGAAAGTGTTCCTCCGTTTACACGCGTGTATCACAAAGCACAGATTGAAGTAAGCACAAAGAAGATATAGGATTTGAGGGAATTCATAACAACTGAGCATAAATTCCAAAAGACAAAAAACAAATTCCAAACAACCTTAATCACGCTGGCGCAAGCAAATGATTGCGCCAGCTTTACTTAATATTATTCTTTTTAAATATGGCTACGTTACTTGATTTTATTGGTAATACCCCGCTTGTTGAGATTACACGTATTTTCAACAAACCCAATGTAAAAATATATGCAAAGCTTGAAGGTCATAACCCAGGTGGCAGCGTGAAAGACCGCGCCGCTTACGGCATGATCAAAGGCGCGCTGGACCGTGGTGAAATTAAACCAGGCATGAAACTGATTGAAGCAACCAGCGGTAACACAGGCATTGCTTTGGCGATGATCGCCCGTTTGTATAACCTGGATATTGAGCTGGTCATGCCGGATAACTCTACGCGTGAACGTGTATTAACCATGGAAGCATTTGGTGCAAAGGTAACGCTTACACCTGCCGCCATCAGCATTGAAGGCTCAAGGGATTATGCAGAAGCCCAGGTAGCGAAAGGTGGTTTCTTTATGCTGAACCAGTTTGCCAACCCCGATAATTACATGGCGCACTACCACTCTACCGGTCCTGAAATATGGAAAGACACGAACGGTACAATCACACACTTTGTATCATCCATGGGAACAACCGGCACCATTATGGGTACCTCAAAATTCCTTAAAGAAAAAAACAGCGCAGTACAGATCGTAGGTGTACAACCAACGGAAGGTGCAAAAATACCGGGCATCCGTCGCTGGCCGATAGAATATTTACCAAAGATCTATGATGAATCACGTGTAGATAAAAAGATGGACGTGAGCGAAGAAGAAGCCATAGCAATGACCCGCAGACTGGCACGGGAAGAAGGCATCTTCGGCGGCATGAGCAGTGGCGGCGCCATGGCAGCTGCAATTAAATTAGGAAACGAAATTGATTCCGGCGTGATCGTAAGTATCGTATGCGACCGCGGGGATCGTTATTTATCGAGCGATCTGTTTGGATCGTAAGCTTAAGGCGAAATGCCTAAGGCTTAAAGTTATTTAACCTAGCCATGCAAAGTTTTTAAAAAAAACGCAAGAATAAAATAAATTGATAAGCTGAAAAAGCCCAAACAATCGTTTGAGCTTTTTCTGCTTTAAGCTTTCCGCATTAGGCCTTAATCAGCCAGCACCTCTACATAAATTCCCGTTTCATTTAATACCTGCAACACTGATGAGATATCAACCGCATCTTCGATATTTTTAATGCGGAGAATTTTATCACAATCTTCCAGATCAAAATTAATTTCCAAGAAGGGATTATGCGCCAGCAGCAACATTTTTACAACCTTTGCCTGAATGTGATCCTGAACGGATGTTTTATATACTTCAACCACTTCGATAATTATAAGTTATGAAT
>JAGKWN010000101.1 GCA_021151805.1 Cytophagaceae bacterium
TCAAAATTCAATTTATAGCAAAGAATTTGAACCTTATCTTCTAAATGTTGAAGTTTGTTCTTTCAAGAAAATATCATCCATGAAACCAGAATTTGAAGTCGGGAAAGACTTAAAAAAATACAATACTTTTTCAATATCTGCACATGCAAATTCCTTTGCGATTTTCAAGTCTGAAAAGGAATTAATTTCCCTTTTGGAGGAAGTTGAAAAGTCCGGATCATCGATGTTGATTTTAGGTGGTGGGAGCAATTTATTATTCACAAAAGATTACGAGGGAATTATACTAAAAAATGAAATCAAAGGTATACAGGTCTTATCTGAAGACGATGCTACAGTACTTGTAAAATGTGGTGCTGGCGAGACCTGGCATGAATTTGTTCTATACTGTGTAAACAAAGGCTGGGCAGGAGTTGAAAATCTATCTCTTATTCCTGGTACGGTGGGCGCCTCTCCTATTCAGAATATTGGTGCATATGGAGCAGAAGTCAAAGACACCATCGAATCTGTAGAATGTATTCAAATAGAAAATAAAAGTAAAAAACGCTTCTTGGCTGCAGAGTGTGCTTTCGGTTATCGTGAAAGCATCTTTAAAAAGGAAGCCAAAGGTAAGTATGTTATTACTCAGGTTGTGTTCAGACTAAAAAAACAAGCTACTGTGAATACCTCTTACGGTGCCATTCAACAAGTGCTTGATGAAAAAAAGATTGCCTCTCCTACTATACGCGACGTGAGTACTGCGGTGATTGAAATCCGTAAAAGTAAGCTTCCGAATCCTGCCCAATTAGGCAATGCCGGCAGCTTCTTTAAAAACCCTGAAATTCCTCAGCAGCAGTTCGACAAATTAAAACAGCAATTCCCTGATATCGTTTCTTACCCGGGCCTACATCCCGGAATGATCAAAGTGCCTGCCGGCTGGCTGATTGAACGCAGTGGCTGGAAAGGCAAAACTGTAGGCAAGGTAGGAGTACATCGACTACAAGCGCTCGTATTGGTCAATTATGGCGGTGCAAGCGGACAAGAGGTTGTTGATCTATCATTGGAAGTCCGCAAAACAGTGAAAGAAATGTTCGGAATTGATCTTGAACCCGAAGTAAACATCCTCTAAAAAGAAAAGAGCACTTAACCAGTGTTGTTAAGAGCTCTTTTCTTTTTAAGTCAAACGTATTTACCTACTCAATTCATGTTTTGCAGGATAGATAAATCACCTTTATATTTTTCAACTTCGACTCCGAATTTTTCTAAAAAAGCATTGCCTTCATCAACCGGTAAGCCTTTATATTCAGCATAAGAATGCAGATAAATAACTTTTCTTACGCCTGAAGCAAACAGCAGCCGGGCACAAGAAATACAAGGTGAAAGCGTAACATAAATGGTTGCTCCTTTTACTTCAGTTCCATTTTTTACTGCATATAAAATTGCATTTTCTTCCGCATGCAATGCCAACGAACAACTTCCCTTAGAATCTCTCGGGCAGCCTTCTTCCGGCCATTCTTCGTCGCAATTATGGGTTTTCTCCGGAGGACCATTATAACCAATTGAGATGATACGGGTATCTTTTGTCAGAACAGCACCTACATGTCGTTTAATGCAATGTGATTTTTTTGCCAGATTCACTGCAAGCTCCATGTATATATCATCAAAATGCGGTTTCTTGTTCATCAGGTTCTCTATGGAATAATTATGAAATCAAAGATACTATTTAGTACTGAATTCATACAAACAAATATTTTTACTGCTTATTTTTCGGTAATTTTGCAGCATGTTAACATTAAATAATATCTCTTACTTCATTGGCGGTCGTGCTTTGTACCGCAACGTTACGCTTCAGATTAAGCCTAAGGATAAAATCGGTTTGATTGGTGCTAATGGCACAGGAAAATCAACGTTACTAAAAGTAATCACCGGTGAATATTCCGTTGATGAAGGAAATATTCAGAAAAGTAAAGATTGTTCCATTGGCTTTTTAAATCAGGATCTCCTATCCTTTCAAAGTGATGAAAGTATTCTGGTTGTAGCGATGGAAGCCTTTGAAGAAGCTACAAAAATTCAGATTCAGATGGATCAGCTGATCCATAAAATGGAAACTGAATACACCGATGAACTCATTGAAAAGTTGAGCGCCTTGCAGGAAAGATTCCAGGCGCTTGAGGGGTATACGATACAATCCAAAGCAGAAAAAATATTAGAAGGTTTAGGATTCTCAACAAATGATTTGCACAAACCTTTAAAGAATTTTTCAGGAGGCTGGAGAATGCGTGTTATGCTGGCAAAGATGCTATTAGCTAAGCCTGCTTTACTCATGCTTGATGAACCAACCAACCACTTGGATTTACCTTCTATTCAATGGTTGGAAAATTATTTACGCGATTATGAAGGTGCCGTTATCGTAGTTTCGCACGACCGCGAGTTCATTGATAATTGTGTTAAAACAATTGTTGAAGTATCGCAGCAAACATTAAACATATACGCTGGTAATTATAGTTTCTATTTAGAAGAAAAAGAACTTCGTTCTGAAATTCAAAAAGCTTCATTTGAAAACCAACAGGCAAAAATAAAACAGACCGAACGATTCATTGAACGATTCAAAGCAAAAGCAAGTAAGTCTACACAAGTGCAGTCGCGCGTGAAAGCACTCGACAGAATGGACCTGATAGAAGATGTTGTTGAAGATAACCAGGCGGTAAACTTCCGCTTTACATTCAAGACACAGCCAGGAAGGGTTATCAATGAATTAAAAAACATTTCTAAAAGCTACGGAGACTTACACATCTTAAAAAATACAGATGCAAAGATTGAGCGCGGTGATAAGATTGCTTTGATCGGTGCAAATGGAAAAGGTAAATCAACTATACTCCGCATCTTGACTGGCGGAGAGCAGATTGAAGGTGAAGTAAACCTTGGGCATAATGTGATTTCATCCTTCTATGCGCAACACCAGTTGGAATCATTGAACATCAACAATGAAATTCTTGAAGAATTAAAACAGCATGGCTCAAACAGAAGTGAAACCGAGTTACGAAATGTTTTGGGTTGCTTTCTGTTTTCCAGCGATGACGTATTCAAAAAAATCAAAGTACTATCGGGCGGTGAAAAGTCTCGCGTAGCATTAGCAAAAACATTGATCTCTGACGCAAACTATCTATTGCTGGATGAACCTACCAACCACCTGGATATGGTTTCTGTAAACATCCTGATCCAGGCGTTGCAGCAATATGAAGGTACGCTTATCGTTATCAGTCACGACAGACACTTTGTATCTAAAGTAGCTAATAAGATCTGGTATATTGAAGATCATAAGATTAAAGATTACCCGGGAACATATGACGAATACAAATACTGGATAGAAAATATCAAATCTGAAAATACAGCTGCAGTAGTAAAAGAGAAAAAGGAAGTGCCGGCTGAAAAGAAAAAACCGTCTCCTACCCCTACTACCAATCAGGAAACAAAAAAGATACAGCAATTGATCGCCAAGCTTGAAGAGCAGATCATGGCACTTGAACAAAAGAAAGCCCTTGCAGAAGAAGAATTAGCAAAACCTGAAGTATATAGTAATCCGGATAAGCTGGCAAAAGCTAGCATGGAATTTGATAAAGTAGACAAAGAGCTCTCCCGGGTTCAGAATGAATGGGAAGTTTCAATAGAAAAGTTAGAACAATAATACTGAATGAAAATGCTTAGATTTTTATTATCCGTTGTATGCATCGCTATTTACTCTTACCAGGTATCTGCAGAAGATGTTATACCGGAAGATAGAATTTACTCGGATAAAATTAAGTCTGTGTTATTTTATGCAGAACCGGAAGGATCGAGAGGCGTACCCATCACTCCTTTCGATCAGAATACACGGTTGATTCTGGAGTTTGACGAATTGAATACAGAGCAGCAATTCTTTTATTATAAGATTTATCATTACAACGCAGACTGGACTCCGTCTTACTTAGCCGCAAGCCAATACCTGTACGATTTTAATGAGTATCGCGCACCTGATGGTGAAATGTCTTTTAAAACAAGAGTTTCCTATTTTCATTATACTATACCAATGCCTAAAGTAAAAGTCAGTGGTAATTTTTTAATTAAAGTATACAGAAATTATAATGAAGATGATGTTGTAATCACTCGACAGTTTGTTGTTTATGAAAATATAGCGCCAATAGGAGCTATAATATCACGTTCTAACAATCCGGCAGATGCTTTCAAAAAACAACAGGTGAATTTCGAAATCAATTACGCTCAGGTAAATCTTGCCAATCCTTATAACGACGTTAAGGTAAGGCTCCGTCAAAATTTCAAAGATTATAATGCCATTACCAATTTAAAACCTGTGTTTGTAAGGGATTATGAAAAGATCCTGGACTATCAGTTTTACAACAATGAAAATGCCTTTAACGGCGGTAATGAATTCCGCTATTTTGATTTAAGAAGTGTTCTATTCAGTGGTATCTATGTAGGACGGATTCAACGGACCAATGAAATGTGTGACGCCTGGATTCTGCCTGAAAAGACACGGAATAATGTGGCATATGCATTTTATGATGATATAAATGGAGCCTTTTATCCTCAATTGTATGAAAACCTCAATAAGACAACCGATCCGGATTATGTCATGGTACATTTTCAACTCTCAAGCCCTACACAGGCACCGGGAGATGTTTATTTAACAGGAAGATTCTCGAACTGGAAAACATTACCCGAATACCAACTTACCTATAATGCTGAAGAAAAATATTACAGCGGTGCTTTTCTATTAAAGCAGGGGTATTACAACTATGCCTATAGTGTTGTAACGGCTGGAATCAGGGATGATATTTATTTTGAGGGGAATTCCTCTTTAACTGAAAATGCCTACGACATAATCGTATACGCCCGTGCTCAGGGAGAAATGTACGATCGTGCCATAGGCTATTATGTTAAGCGCTTCTATGGTCGCTAAACCATAGAAGCCTGTATTATTCTTTTTTCTTGATTGGGTACGGAACGATTCTCAGGTTCGGATCTGTATTTGCGATATCAAGCATACCAAATCCTTTTTCTCCAAATACTCCAAAACCACATGTAAACACAAACTCCTGTACTTTAGGATGCGCATAGAAAGTAAAAGGGAATGTATAACCTCTTACCTCATATTTTTCATCATCAATAAATACCGGGAAGATACGTGCAAACTTTTTCTCTTCACCTTTGATCTTTGTTAAATACTCCTTGTCGGGTACTAACTGAAATTGGAAATACTGTGCAATTTCATCCGGAGTAGAGCCTGCACGCTCCATTCTATTCAATGTGTTTTCATACAATGCATCAGAAAATACATCAAAAGAAGGATTTATAAATCTCTTCGCATCAACCGGATTATCCTGAGGTGTAATGATAGCCAGAGGTGACAAACAAATATATTTCATTTCGTTTGTAAAGTCAGCTAACTGCTCCTGATCAACATTGATCGGATTCAATATCAGTTTACCAAGATGTACTTCAGTTTCATTGAATAATTGATTCACCAACGATTCAACCAATGCCGGATCATTAGAAGAGAAAATCAATGTTACTTTACTTGAATAGAAGTGTAAACCTTCTTTTCCTACTCTTGTCTGCCCTTTCAGAGCAGAGAAATTGTAAAATACTCTTGATGGTTCTTTAATCGACTTCAGGTATTTATCGATATATGGAGTCAAGAACTCAGAGATTAAATACTGATGGTGAAAAGGAACATACGATCCCTTATTTACCAGCCCAAATATTAAACGAACTCTCATACGGTGATTAAATTAAAAATATTTAACAATCATTACTTGTAACTACTTACACGTTGAATCTGAAATGCATAATGTCGCCATCCTGAACAAGATATTCTTTGCCCTCAATAGATATCTTTCCGGCTTCTTTACACCCTAATTCAGACTTATACGTTTCGTAGTCTTTTAACTTTATTACTTCTGCTTTAATAAATCCTTTTTCAAAATCATTGTGTATCACACTGGCTGCTTTGGGTGCTTTCCATCCTTTGGTGATAGTCCAGGCTCTCACTTCTTTAACTCCTGCTGTAAAGTACGTGATGAGATCAAGCAAGCTATATGATGCACGGATCAAACGATTCAGTCCTGAATCAGTTAAACCATATTCCTGAAGAAATAGTGCCTTTTCTTCTGGATCTGTTAATTCTTGAATCTGAGCTTCGATTGCGGCGCAAACAACCACAACCTGGGCATTTTCTTTTTCAACTTCTTTTCTAAGAATTTCAACGAACTCATTTCCGTCTGGTAATGATTTTTCGTCTACATTCGCCGCATAAATTACCGGCTTAATAGTGAGAAGATGTAAATCGTCTAAAACTACTTTATCTTCCTGTGGTAAATCTAAAGAACGAGCATTTTTGCCTTCCAATAAATGGTTGCGGTATAAAGTTAGGGTTGCCAAATCTTTTTTAGCTTTAGCATCACCTGTTTTAGCAGCACGCTCTACTTTTGAGAGTTTCTTTTCAACAGAATCTAAGTCCTTAAGTTGTAATTCTGTTTCAATAATCTCTTTATCTGAAATAGGATCAACTTTCCCATTTACGTGAATAATATTATCATCGTGAAAACAACGGATTACATGTACTATGGCATCCACCTCACGAATATTTGCCAAGAACTGATTTCCAAGGCCTTCACCTTTACTTGCTCCTTTTACCAACCCTGCAATATCCACAAACTCAATAATAGCCGGAAGAACTCTTTCTGGCTTAACTAACGATTCTAATACAGCTAATCTGGAATCCGGTACAGTAACAACCCCCACATTTGGCTCAATTGTGCAGAAAGGATAATTTGCTGCTTCTGCCTTGGCATTTGAAAGTGCATTGAAAAGAGTTGATTTACCGACATTTGGAAGACCAACTATACCACATTGTAAACTCATTTTGTAAAAAATTTAATTTAACGAATACACAAAAGTAGTCAATATTCGCCAAAAAATTTTTTTAATGTACAAAAAATAGAATATTTAGATGTTAGAACATTTTTTTATATGTAAGAAATTAATCCCATTTCAAATCTGTATCTAACGAACCAGTACTCTCTTCTTCTTCATCTTCTGCTCTATCAAATTCGTCAAAATTTACATCAGGCATCAACTCTGTTTTAACATAATCCACCGACTGCTTTAATGCTTCTATAAACTTGCTGAAATCTTCCTTATACAGAAATATCTTATGTTTTTCGTAATAATAGCCATCATCTTTGAACCGTTTTTTACTCTCGGTAATTGTCAAATAGTAATCATTGGAACGGGTTGATTTAATATCAAAAAAATAGGTTCTTTTGCCCGCCTTGACACGCTGAGAATAAATCTCCACATTATCCTTGTCTTTTTTCTCTTCCACAATTCAAAAGTTAAATTTGCTATGTAAGTAAAACTAATTTATTTTCTTTAAATTACAAACTAAAATTACCATTAACAATGAGGTATGTAAGATTCTTTAAGGGGGCATTAAACTACTTGATTATCAAAAAACAACCTTCTTTTTTTCTTTCTTATTCACTGCTTCTGATTTTATTTCCCATTCACATTTTTGCTCAATCTGATCAAAATATTGGCAATGCGAGTTATTATGCAAATAAATTTCAAGGCAAAAAAACCGCATCAGGAGAAAAATACGATCAGCATAAATACACTGCTGCGCACAGAACTCTTCCCTTTGGAACAAAATTAAAAGTAACGAATTTAAAAAATGGAAATCACGTTATTGTAACTGTGAACGATCGCGGACCATTTTCCAAGAACAGGCTTATCGATGTTTCATTCATTGCGGCCAAATCACTGGACATGCTTCGTGATGGGGTTGTTCAGGTTAAAATTGAAGAAGTCGAGAGCACCACTCAACCAGAGGAAATAAAAAAGACACCCGAGAAAAATCTTGCTACAGGTTTTTATACACAGGATCTGGAATCCATGCATCGCCCCAAGGGATATTTATTACAGTTAGGTTCATTCTCAACTGTAGAGAATGCGAAAGAACGTATTCAACAACTGCATTCATTACAAATAGGCTCACCTTGTATTGAAAAAGTTATAATCAAAAAGAAAGAATTATACAGAGTATTGTATTCCGGCTTTACTACGAAAACGGCTATTACTGCCGAGCAAAAGAAATTAAATAAAAAAGGTATTTCAAGCGTTATACTTTCTCCTAAATAATATGAATTTAGAAGATCTTCGTGAATATGGGAATTTAGAACTATTAACCAAAAAGTTGGTTGATGGTTTCATTACAGGAAAACACAAATCACCTTATCATGGTTTTTCTGTGGAATTTGCTGAACATAGGAATTACAATCCAGGTGATAATACCCGTTTCATTGACTGGAAGGTTTTTGCAAAAACAGATCGTTTATATACCAAACAATTTGATGAAGAAACAAACCTACGCTGCGTATTAGCGTTAGACATCAGTTCCAGTATGTACTTTCCTGAAGAAAGTCTGGATAAAATACGTTTTTCAACGATTGCATGCGGCTCGCTGGCTAATCTGCTGCAAAGACAGCGTGATGCATTTGGGTTGAGCTTATTTAGCGATTCAATCGAATACATGAGTCAAACCAAATCAACATCTATACACCTGCACAATACACTTGTACAGTTACAGCAATTACTCGAAAAAAAGAATATTCAAAAAACAAGTAATCTGCCGGAAGTAATTCATCGTCTTGCTGAACAGATTCCTCGCAGATCGATGGTTGTTATTTTTACAGATTTTCTTGGCGAAGATAAACGTATGGAAGAGTTGTTTACTTCCTTACAACACCTAAGACATAATAAACACGATATAATCCTGTTCCATATCTGGGATTCACTGCAGGAAGAATTGTTTGAATTGGATGACCGTCCATATATTTTAACAGATGCAGAAAGCGGAGAGAAAATAAAAATCTATCCTCAGGAGATTAAAAAAGAATATACGAAAAAAGTTCAGGCCTACTTCTATGAATTGAAGTTGCGTTGCGGTGACTATGGAATTGAATTTGTAGAAGCAGATATCCGAAAAAGTTTCGATCAGATATTTGTTCCTTTTTTGTTGAAGCGGAACGCGATTTAGTTGCTAGACTTTAGTTACTAGGTACTAGACAAGAATAAAAAAAATACATAAACAAAAGAGCTTAGATCGTTTGATCTAAGCTCTTTTTAGTTTTATAATTACAAGTCTAGAAACTAGTGCCTAGACACTAGCAACTTATTATGCTCCTACGTTAGCTCTGATGATATTTAAAGCACCACCAGCTTTGAACCACTCAATCTGTTGTTCGTTATAGCTATGGTTTACTTTAATTTCTTCTTTGCTTCCGTCTTTATGATTTAACACAAGTGTTAATGGAACGTTTGGAGCAAATGATTTCAAACCAACAATATCAATAGAGTCATCTTCCTGAATCTTGTTGTAATCTTCTTTATTGGCAAACGTCAAACCAAGCATACCTTGCTTCTTCAAGTTTGTTTCATGGATACGAGCGAATGATTTTACAAGCACTGCACGTACACCCAAGTGACGAGGCTCCATAGCTGCATGCTCTCTTGAAGAACCTTCGCCATAGTTTTCATCACCTACAACTATAGAACCAATGCCTGCAGCTTTGTATGCACGCTGCGTAGCTGGTACCGGACCATATGCCCCTGTCAATTGGTTTTTAACATCATCCGTTTTATCGTTGAAGAAGTTAACAGCACCAATTAACATGTTGTTTGAAATGTTATCTAAGTGACCTCTGTATTTCAACCATGGACCAGCCATAGAAATGTGATCCGTTGTACATTTACCTTTTGCTTTGATCAACAATTTAAGACCAGACAAATCTGTACCTTCCCAAGGGGTGAATGGATCCAGTAATTGTAAACGATCTGAAGTTGGAGAAACTGCTACTTGTACAGAAGAACCATCAGCTGCCGGAGCCTGATAGCCTGCATCTTCAACAGCGAAGCCTTTTGTAGGAAGTTCATCACCAAATGGAGGATCAAGTTTTACTTTTTCCCCTTTATCGTTGATTAATGTATCTGTGATTGGATTGAATGATAAATCACCAGCAATTGCAATAGCAGCAACCATCTCAGGAGAGGCAACAAACGCAAATGTATTTGGGTTACCATCCGCACGTTTTGCAAAGTTACGGTTGAATGAGTGAACGATTGTGTTCTTCTCTTTCTTCTCAGCACCTACACGATCCCACATACCGATACATGGTCCGCATGCATTGGTGAATATTTTTGCATTCAGGTCAGTGAAAGTACCTAATAAACCATCTCTGTCTGCAGTGTAACGTACTTGTTCAGAACCAGGATTAATACCGAATTCAGCTTTCGTAACAAGGCCTTTTGCAATCGCTTGCTTAGCAATCGATGCTGCTCTTGATAAATCTTCATAAGAAGAGTTTGTACAAGAACCGATCAATCCCCACTCTACTTTTAACGGCCAGCCATTTTTAGCAGCTTCTTCTTTCATTTTAGAAACAGGAGTAGCCAAATCCGGAGTAAACGGACCGTTCAAATGTGGTTCTAATTCTGAAAGATTGATTTCAATTACCTGATCAAAATATTTCTCTGGAGAAGCGTATACTTCAGGATCCGCATTTAAATGTTGTTTGATACCGTTAGCTAAATCAGCAACGTCTGCACGACCTGTAGAACGTAAATAACGTTCCATAGATTCATCATAACCGAATGTAGAAGTTGTTGCACCAATTTCAGCACCCATGTTACAGATTGTACCTTTACCAGTACAAGACATAGAAGTAGCACCTTCGCCGAAGTATTCAACAATAGCACCAGTACCACCTTTTACAGTTAAGATACCTGCCACTTTCAAGATAACATCTTTAGGAGCTGTCCAGCCATTTAATTTACCAGTTAACTTAACACCAATTAATTTAGGGAATTTCAGTTCCCATGGAAGACCAGCCATAACATCACATGCGTCAGCACCACCAACACCAATTGCCAGCATACCTAAACCACCAGCATTCACTGTATGAGAATCTGTACCGATCATCATACCACCCGGGAATGCATAATTTTCTAATACAACCTGGTGAATAATCCCTGCACCTGGTTTCCAGAAACCAATACCATATTTATTAGATACAGAACCTAAGAAATCAAAAACTTCTTTACTTTCTTTTGTAGCGAAAGGTAAATCTTTTGTTGCACCTTCTCTTGCAGTAATTAAGTGATCGCAATGTACTGTTGATGGTACAGCAACTTTCGGACGGCCAGCCTGCATAAATTGTAATAATGCCATTTGAGCTGTTGCATCCTGCATAGCAACTCTATCCGGATTAAAATCAACGTATGATACCCCTCTTTCATATACTTTTGTAGCAACACCTTCATCCAAATGCGAGTAAAGTATTTTTTCAGTAAGGGTTAAAGGTTTACCCAACAACTTCTTTGCAGCCTCAATCCTTTGAGGCATAAGAGAATAGACCTTTTTTATCATCTCTAAATCAAATGCCATAATCCTTCTTTCGTTTTAATTAATAGTTTTCAATTGTCTTAGACAAAAATACGAAAAGAAACAATAATAAAAATTCAAAGTTTTATATTAAAATTGTTCAACATATTGAATATTTTCTATACAAAACATTACTAAAAATTGGATAATATGTGTAAAAGTACCCGCCCAATATTAACAAAAGATAAATTTTCAGATAAAATATTAGAAAAACACAAAAAGATAAACATTCGTTAAGCCATTACGTACAAGAAGAAAGATTTAAAATTAAACCAGATACGATTATGGTAAATATGTACTCAATCAAAAAGCAGTTTTACATAGCAATTGGCTTATTTTCATTTTTTTCTCTGTTTGGTTTTCTGAATGCTCCATCATCATCACTGGAAAACACATCCGTAAATGTGCATAATGCACCATCGATTATTGCGGGAACCATTGATTTTGATATCAAAAGCGTTGACCCGCTTCCCAATTTAAATAATGGTTCTATTGAATTAACAATTACTGAAGGAAAAGCCCCTTATAAGATCCTGGTATATTCAACCAATATGCCTTTGAAAGAATATCAGGTACCTGGAGAGTTAACGATAAACAATCTGGCTGCCGGAGATTATATGATTGTAGTGAGTGGAAGAGACAATGCGTATAGAAGTAAAACAATCACATTAAGAAAAAATTAATTTTGAAATCTTTCAATCATATATTAGTAAAGGTATTTTGTATCTTTCTTGTAAGCTATTTACTTGTAGATTCAAGAAGTGCGATGGCACAAATGTGTAGTTCACCGTCAGTTTCGATGAGTGTTACTACACAGAATTTACGTTGCAATGGAGATAAGAGTGGAAGTATTGCCGTAACCATATCCGGAGGATCAACTCCCATTTACACATACTCTCTTTATAGCGTTGTTCTAGATCCGATCATCGTTAACAATTACCCAATCAACAATTATACATTTTCCAATTTACCAGCAGATAATAATTACTTTTTAGTTATCCAGGTTCCAATTGGCGGAGGAAATTTTGCATTTTGTAGTCAATCCATCACATTAACTGAACCACCTCCCTTATCTATAACTACTGCTTCCATTACAAATGTAAGTTGCAATGGTGGTAATGATGGAGCAATTAACGCAACAGTAACAGGTGGTCCTACGATGCCCTATACCTATTCGTGGAGCAACGGAGCTACAACTGAAGACATATCAGGATTATCGGCCGGCAATTATACGCTTACCATTATTGATGGTAACAATTGTACCAAATCTCAAACTTTCACAGTTACCGAACCTACTCCAATAACATCTGCTGCATCTATAACAGATGTTACTTGTTTTGGTAAATCAGACGGGGCAATTGCGCTTATAGCATCTGGTGGTACAGGACCTTATAGCTATTTATGGAATACCGGCGCAACAGGATCTACGTTAACCAATATTCCGGCCGGAATATATACTGTTACGTATACAGATAGTAAAGCATGCAAAAATTCGCAAAGTTTTACTGTAACACAGCCATCTTCAATTACTGCATTAACACCGCCACCCGTTATTACAAATGTTATATGCAACGGTGCTAACACAGGCGCAATTAATGTAACCACATCCGGCGGTACGCCGGCCTATACATTTTTGTGGTCCAATGGAGCAAATACAGAAGATTTATCAGGAGTTCCAGCCGGTAGCTATTCGTTAACTGTAACTGATTCTAAAGGCTGCCCAACATCAATAGGCCCCTATTCTGTAACTGAAAATCCTTCTATTGCATTAAATTCTTTACCAACTATTACCAATTCTGCGTGCAATGGCGGAAATACAGGCGCTATTGCCATTTCACCAACAGGTGGCATTGCTCCTTATTCGTATCTTTGGTCCAATGGTACTACATCTCAAAATGTTACAGCACTTACTGCGGGTAATTATTCTGTAACCATAACTGATAGCAAAGGATGCTCTAAAAATATTGGTCCATTTACTGTGAATGAACCTGCTCCTATTGCTGTTGTATATTCCATTACTAATGCAACCTGCAACGGTGGATCTACAGGTCAGGTAACCCAGACAAGTATTACAGGCGGCACACCCACTTACAATTACCTATGGACAAATGGTGCCACAACTACAAATTTAACTAATGTACCAGCTGGGAATTATTCTGTAACAGTGACAGACAACAAAGGCTGCTCTAAAACTTTTGGTCCGTTTACAGTGAACGAACCAAGCATCATTACTACCACACCTGCAATAAACAATGTTACCTGTAATGGAGGAAGTGATGGTTCGATTACTTTATCCACACCAACCGGCGGAACTCCAAACTATACTTATTTATGGTCAAACGGTTCTACTTCACAAAACCTAACTGGGGTATCTGCAGGTAATTATTCAGTTACTATTACAGATAGCAAAAGCTGTACAAAAGCTTTCGGTCCATTCAACATTACCGAACCTGCTTCAGTAAGTGCTGTAACACCGCCACCGGTTATTACAAATGTTATTTGTAATGGATCAAGTACAGGTGCAATAGATGCAACCCCTTCCGGTGGTACACCCGGATACACATACCTTTGGAGCAATGGCGCTATTACTGAAGATTTAATAAATATTCCTGCAGGGAATTATTCTCTTACAGTTACTGACAGTAAAAATTGTAAAGCGTCTATCGGACCATATACGGTAACGCAAAACCCTCCTATCTCATTAACTTCTTTGCCTGCAATTACCCATATTGATTGTAACGGAACTGCTACAGGTGCTATTTCAATCAATCCTACGGGCGGCAATGGCCCTTATACTTATTTATGGACAAACGGCGCAACTACTCAAAACCTATCTGCTGTTGCTGCAGGAAATTACTCCGTTACAATTACGGATAATACCTCATGTTCTAAAACATTCGGGCCTTATACAATCAATCAACAGCCTCCAATTACTGCTACTACGGTTATTACAGATGCTTCATGTAATGGTACTACTACCGGATCTATTGTACTTACTCCCGTTGGCGGAACAGCTGGTTACACGTATGTTTGGTCAAATGGTGCTACGACTAAAGATTTAACAAACGTTGCAGCAGGAAATTATTCTGTAACAATTACAGATTCAAAAAGCTGTACGAAAGCTTTGGGACCATTTACCATTAAGCAGCCTGTACCTATTGCTGCAACTGGTACAATTGT
>JAGKWN010000102.1 GCA_021151805.1 Cytophagaceae bacterium
ATATAAATGAATTCCATTAAGATGAATGCAAGCCCTCACTTCATTTTATGGAATTGACTCAACTAACCAAAACCTCCTTCCATGAAAAGAAACCTCCTCTCCAGAATTGTTTCTGCTTTACTTTTGATTGCTACAATAGGCAACCAGGTAAATGCACAAACACAACCTTTCCCGGCCAATAAAACATACGCTTATGGAATTATGCCGGGCAATAAGAATAGTCAGGATGCCATGAATAATTACAACACATGGAAGACAAATTTTGTTGAAGCGTGTTCGAATGGAAGATATAGAGTGAAGTTTGATAACCGCAGTCAGACTGTATCAGAAGGAATAGGCTATGGAATGCTGTTATCTGCTTATGCGGGCGACAAAACCCTCTTTGATGGTTTATGGAATTATTATAAAGATAATCGTAATGGCAACGGTGTGATGAACTGGAAAATCAATGGCTGCAGCGGTACTGCCGGTTCGAATGGCGCGACGGATGCAGAACTGGATGCGGCCATGGCCCTTATTGTGGCAGATTATCAATGGGGAGCAGCAGGTTCCATTAATTATAAAAATGATGCCAAAGCATTAATTACGGCGATTAAGAATTTTGAAATTGAAGGCGGCTCATATGTAGTAAAACCGGGCGATCAGTTTGGTGGAAGTTCAATCACGAACCCTTCTTATTTTGCACCTGGCTATTTCAGAACATTTGCTACCTATATGAGTGACAACTTTTGGAATAGTGTAGCCGACAAATGTTATGTGGTTATCAATAACAATCTTACTGTAAATAATGCAGCAGGTGGCTTGGTATCAGATTGGTGTACAGCTTCAGGAAGTTATTCAAGTGCCGCTGGAGGTTATGCGAATGGCGGTAGAAATTATTCCTACGATGCAGCCCGCACGCCGTGGAGAATTGCTGTAGACTATGTTTGGTATGGCAATGCAAGCGCAAAAACTTATTCAAAAAAATCTTCAGACTTTGTACGCGTAAATTTGGGCGGCTCTCAAAACGTGAAAGATGGTTATAACCAAAGCGGATCAAACATCAGTTCATATCACAACAGTACTTTTGTAGGTGCTTTCGCTTCTGCAGCCATGGGCGGGGAGAACCAATCGCACCTGGATAATTCATATTCAGATTTAAAAGGACTTAATGATGCAGGTTCATATTTCAACCAAACTTTAAAAACACTTTATTTATTCTTATTGACCGGAAATTTTTATCTGCCGGGCTCAGCGCCGGTAACACCACCCGTTGAAGTTGTACAGGCGCCGTTTGGTACAACACCTTATGCTATTCCAGGGAAAATAGAAGCAGAGAATTATGACTTAGGCGGTACACTTGCTTACAGCGATGCTTCTGTAGGAAATGAAGGAAACCAATACCGGTCAGACGATGTAGATATTGAAGCAAGTACAGATGCAGGCGGAGGATATAATATCGCTTATACTGCTGCGGGTGAATGGGTAGAATATACTGTGAATGTGACGGCTGCCGGTAAATATGATTTCGGTGTACGCGTGGCTGCTACGGCAACAGGTAAATCCATGCACATAGAAATGGATGGTGTTAATATTACCGGCGCAATTGCTATTCCGAATACGGGCGGCTGGCAGACCTGGCAAACTGTTACGGTACCGAATGTAACGTTAACTGCAGGTAAGAAAATAATGCGGGTTGTCATGGATACCGATGGTTTTAATTTGAACTACATCAACACAACAGCGTCTGTTGTTACACCCGTGAATGTTGCGCCAACCATTTCGTTAACAGCACCGGCTAATAATGCTACTTATACAGCACCGGCTTCAGTAACCATAACAGCAAACGCTGCTGATGCAGACGGTACGGTTTCAAAAGTAGAATTCTACAACGGCTCAACGTTATTAAATTCAGATGCTGCTGCACCGTATTCTTACAGCTGGACAAATGTTGCTGCCGGTACGTATGTACTTACAGCCAAAGCAACGGATAATGCAGGAGCTGTAACGACATCCGCGTCTGTAACAGTAACGGTGACGGCAGTAGTACCCGTGAATGTTGCGCCAACCGTTTCGTTAACAGCGCCGGCTAACAATGCTACTTATACAGCACCGGCTTCAGTAAACATAACAGCAAACGCTGCTGATGCAGACGGTACGGTTTTAAAAGTAGAATTCTACAACGGCTCAACGTTGTTAAGCTCGGATGCGAGTGCACCATATTCTTACAGCTGGACAAATGTTGCTGCAGGTACGTATGTACTTACAGCCAAAGCAACGGATAATGCAGGAACTGTAACGACATCCGCGGCTGTAACAGTAACGGTGACGGCAGTAGTACCCGTGAATGTTGCGCCAACCATTTCGTTAACAGCACCAACGAACAATGCTACTTATACAGCACCGGCTTCAGTAACCTTGATTGCAAGTGCAGCAGATGCAGACGGTACAGTTTCAAAAGTTGAGTTTTATAATGGAGGTGTTTTGATTCCTTCTTCAACAAATGCAGACGCACCATACGATTACACCATTACCGGTTTAACGGCCGGTACGTATGTGTTCACCGCAAAAGCAACGGATAACGCGGGTGCTGTAACAACATCCGCGGCTGTAACCGTAACGGTGACTGCAGTAGTGCCTGTGAATGTTGCGCCAACCGTTTCTTTAACAACGCCAACGAACAATGCTACTTATACAGCACCGGCTTCAGTAACCTTGATTGCAAGTGCAGCCGATGCAGACGGTACAGTTTCAAAAGTTGAGTTTTATAATGGCAGCGTTTTAATACCTTCTTCAACAAATGTTGATGCACCATACGACTACACCATCACCGGTTTAACGGCCGGTACGTATGTGTTCACCGCAAAAGCAACGGATAACGCCGGTGCCGTTACGACATCCGCGGCGGTAACAGTAACGGTAACGGCAGTAGTACCCGTGAATGTAGCACCAACGGTTTCTTTAACAGCACCAACGAACAATGCTGCTTATACAGCACCGGCTTCAGTAACCTTGATTGCAAGTGCAGCGGATGCTGACGGCACAGTTTCAAAAGTTGAGTTTTACAATGGCGGCGTTTTGATTCCTTCTTCAACAAATGTTGATGCACCATACGATTATACCATCACCGGTTTAACGGCCGGTACGTATGTGTTCACCGCAAAAGCAACGGATAATGCAGGAGCTGTAACGACCTCAACAGCGGTAACAGTAACGGTGAATACAGTTGCAACCCCTCCGGTTGAAGGTTGTGTAACCGAAGCTGTTCCGGTAGTTTCTCAATGGGTTGTGCGCAATAGTTGGGCTGACCAGAACAACGGATCTAAAGTTGTAGCAACAGTAGATGCAATGAATATTAAACACCGTGCATGGGGCAATACAGAACTTTGGGTAATCGAATCAGGCAAATCCATCAATGTTGTAATCGGACAAACATATACGGTATCATTTGATTTTAAAAATGATGCTCAAAACGCTGTTTCGGGAATAGACGTAGGATTTGCAACAGCTGAACAATGGAATGGCGCGGTATTGGCACAACCAGCTGTTTCAATCAACTCAGGTCTGCCTGCTACTTACACTACAAAAACAATTACGATTACAGCAACAACAACAGGGACGGTGTATTTATCTTATAGATTAAAATTCAACGGGCAGCCATCCAGTGAAGTGAATATGTTTGTGAAAAATATTTCCGTTTGTTCTGCAGCGGCTGCAACCCCACAAATGTTAGCTGCACCTGCCGGAGTTGTGACGGGCGCCAATCCGTTTACAGACCAGACAACGATATTGATTCCGTATGCATCGAATGTAGCGTTGAATATTTCTATCATTAACTTGTCAGGTGTTACGGTATGGCAATCATCGTCATTCCAGACAAACCAAACCATCTATGTAGGCTCAGGTCTGCCAATAGGTACATACATTGTTAATGCATATTATGAAGGTAAAACCAGTACCTTTAGATTGATTAAGCAATAATATAGCATTGATTGAAAAGGAAAGGGGAGCATTAGCTCCCCTTTTTCGTTTGTATTAAAAATCAAGTTTTTCTTTCAGCAAACTATAACCGGTTCTGCTGATTGGTAACGTAGT
This sequence comes from Cytophagaceae bacterium, assembly GCA_021151805.1. Classification (GTDB taxonomy): domain Bacteria; phylum Bacteroidota; class Bacteroidia; order Cytophagales; family Cytophagaceae; genus Cytophaga. The sequence continues at coordinate 4,075 of JAGKWN010000102.1, forward strand.
ATTATTTTTAAGAATAATCTGATACGACGATTTTTCATAGGGTTCGATGCGCAGGATTTCACGGATGTTGATGATATAGGATCTGTGGATGCGGATGAAGAAAGACGGGTCAAGCGTCTGCTCAAAATATTTCATTGTCTGGTTTTTCAGAAATTTCCCTTCCTCTGTATAAATCATTACATAATCATCCTGGCTTTCAATATAGCGGATATCAGCGCTGGGAATTATTTTTATAGACGTAGCCGTCTTTACAACTACGCGGTCCAGCCGGCCCTCAGGCACAGGCGGCTCTTTAAGCAATGCTTTCACCTGCATCACATCTGCTGCTTTTGATTGCAAACGCACCATAATTTTATCGATTGTTTTTTTGAACCGGTCTTGGGCAAAGGGCTTTAACAGATAGTCAAGCGCATTCATTTCAAATGCCTTGATGGCATATTCCTGGTAAGCAGTAGTAAATACTACTATGGGCGGAACGTCTAAGAGTTCCAGCATTTCCAGGCCCGTTACTTTTGGCATTTCTATATCCAGGAAAACAACATCGGGTTGAAGTTCCTGGATCGCTTTCAAACCTTCAAAGCCGTTGGCACATTCCGCAATAATTTCGAAAGCAGGATATTCTTTCAGAAACAAACGGATGACGTCTCTTGCCAGAGGCTCATCATCTATGATTATGGTTCGGATCGTATTCAACGTGTATTTAATATTGCGGGATAATAAGTTCTACCTGAAAGATACCGTTTTCATCTTTTATTTTCATCAGATTTTTTCTTCCGAATAATAAGAAAAGTCTCTGTTGTACATGTTTTAATCCAAGGCCATTTCCGCGTTGCTTTTTTACGGATGTATCATGATTGTTTTGTATTTGTATATGCAGCCTGTTTTCTTTTACAAATCCTCTCAGTTCAATAGTAACCGGATCAAGCGATTCGAACAGGCCGTGTTTGATTGAATTTTCAAGCAGCGGCTGTATAATCATGAATGGAACTTTGCAGGCTGCAGTATTATCTTCAATATGTGTTTCAATATGCAACCGGTTTTCAAATCTGATTTTTTCAATGGAATAATACAGCAGCGCATTGTTGATTTCTTCAGAAAAAGATACAGACTTTTCTTTATTTTTTTCAATGGATAATCGTAAGTAGCCAGACAGATTGCTGAGCATGTGCTGTGCTTTGTCAACATCCTGTAATAATAAAGCATGAATGGAATTTAAACTGTTAAAGATAAAGTGTGGCTGCAGCTGTGATTTCAATAAATTCAGCTCGCTTTCTGTTGCGAGTGTTTTCCATGCTGCTTCTCTTTCAATACGCACTTTATAGGAACTGTAATATTTATACAAGTAATAGGATAAAGCGAGAATGCAATACAGGAATGATGCAATAACAATCCGGAACGGACCTGATTGCTGAATGAACTCCATGAATCCGGCATCGGCGCTGCTGCTTAGTAAAATGGTTTTACTAATAAAATACCAGAGAGAAATAAACATGCCAGCAGCTATTAAATGATTAAACAGGTGGAGCGGGATGCGCTGATTTTCTAAACTGATAAATCGTACTGTATACCACGAAAGCAAACCTATGGCTGCAAACAATCCGGTAGAAACAAAAGCATCGAGGAGGCTTAATGAGTGTGGTATAGCATAAAAATATACATCTATGCATGCATGGGCACACAATACCGGTGCCCATGCAGATATATAGATGTATAAATTTTTCTTGCTTTTAAGAAGCGGATGTTGCATGCCCTATGCCCGTTTAATTTCAATTCCGCCCATGACTACGCTGCCGCGCAGGATAATTGTTGCGGCAGGATCGATGTGTACATTATCTGAATATTGGTCTTCATCTTCAATACCGCTCATGATCGGTGTGATTTCTGATTGTATGTTCCACTCCCGTGAAATTTTTAAACTGACTCCGCCCATGACAACGGAAAGATCAATGATGCAACCTTCTTTGGATAAATAACAATTGGTCATGTCTAATTCTACACCGCCCATGATGGCAGTAATTTTTCCACCCTTGAAATCATAAGAGCTTAGCTGGCGCGAATCGCCGCCCATAATGGTTGTGATTTCGAATAACTCTTCATTCACCGAAGTTTTCATATCCGTAGTATTTTTTTTATTTTTTTTCTTGAACCCTGATCCGAATAATATGATAACACCCAGCAGAATCAATAGTGCCGGCCATATCTTTTCAATATCAACGGGCTGCATTATACCGGTGAGTGGTAAGATGAAATAGGTGCCGATAGCAATTACAAGCATTCCTTTAAAGAATGATTTGTACAGGAAATATACACCGGTAAGTATCACTGCCATTTGCCAGGAGAATACATAGGACGGAACAACAAAAGGTAATGCGTTGAAATTATAGAGAAGATAGAAGAGGCCGGTAAGAAGGAGCAATGTGCCTGCCCATATACGTTTGCCGGAAAATGAATGTGCCATAATATTGTGTTTGTTTAATCTGTTTCAAACTTACACAATCCCTCACAGGAGGGAAACAACAAATCGGTAAACGGTAAAAAAAGGAGGGTGAACGGGAAAAGCAGGCATTCTTTGGAGAATGCCTGGAAGATATTAACGCAACTTACTACCCAGCCTCTTTATTTTTAACAACCATTTTGCGCGTTGCTCATCGCTGGAGTTTTTAATAATACCTACATATGTAACTTTAACAGGCTTAATGCCACAGAACTTTAGTGTAGATCTTTTCAACTGATTGGTGCTTGGTTTGCCATACACCAAGGCATAATACCAACCTGGTTGGTCGAGTGTTGTTATGATGTGTGCAGTTTTGCCTGTAAGCAGTTTATCCCACCATACGGAATTTTCTCTGTACTGAAATGCGAAGCCGGGTAGAAATACCCGATCAATAAAACCTTTTAATAGAGCTGGTAAACCGCCCCACCACACGGGGTGTACCCATACAAGATGGTCGGCCCATTTGATTTTTTCCTGTGCCTGCAGTAAATCAGGTTCAAGCTCTATACGTTTCTGATAACCGAATTTTAAATTGGGTTCAAAGTTCAATTCTGAAATCCGGATTTCTTTTATTTCCGCATGCTGCGCTGAGATCCCTTCTTTGTAAGCTTCGGCAAGTGCGCTGCAATAGCTGTCTTTATTGGGATGACCGTTAATGATTAATATTTTTTTCATAGTTCCTGTTTGTGAAATGATATTCAAAAATACCTTTTCAGAAAATCAGGCATACAGACATTTGTCTATAAATAAAAAGATGTTGGTCATCTTTTAGAATATAATAGCGATTTCATACCTTAAAGGAGCAGCTGCACATCATTTATACTTCTTTGCGCAGCCTGCTCAGGTGCCTTGGTGTGATACCCAGGAATGAAGCAAGCTGGTGCTGAGGAATTGCCTGTACATATTGCGGTTGCTTTGAAACTAGCTGGTTATAGCGTTCTTTAGCAGAATCTTTCTGGAAAGAAACAATCTTTTTTATCAGGTCTACATAATGCATTTCTGCAATGATGCGTCCTGCCTGCTGCCATACGGCTCCGCGGCTGTATAAAAAATCCAGGTCTTGTTTTGTCAGAAGCAATATTTCAGTATCGCATACGGCCTGTATATTTTCTTCTGATGGCTGTTGTGTAATGAAACTTGAATAAGCAGACAGAATATCATTGTCGAACGCCAGGCAGCCTGTTATTTCTTCACCGGCGGTGTTCGTGTAAAATAAACGAAGAATGCCTGATGTAATAAACGCAATTTCGTTTGCTACTTTTCCTTCACGGATCAGGTATTCACCTTTCTTTAGAATGCGTTTTGTTGGCAGTGTATCAAGTATTGCCAGCTCTTCATCATTCAGAAACGAAAATGATTGAAAGAAATTTCTCATTAGGCTGTTAAATAGCTTGCATATCCTACAATTTGTAAGGCAACAACAACGATAGAAACAACAGCCATTAAACTAATAATCAAAAAGGCTATAGCTTTCGTCTGTACAGAAGCGTCCTTCAGTTCAATCAATTCAATAAGTTTAAAGAATGTTTTGGTTGAACGCCATGAAAAAACAAAGAACAACATAAAGGGAACCAGGATGGCAGCAAGTGCCAATGGAGTGCATGGATACGAATGAAAGTATCCGACAAGGATGGAGATCACTCCGGAAGTGCCTCCCGAGATCAATGCTGTTTTTGCTTTTGATCCGATAAACAGCACAGAAGTAATGCCACAACCAATCAGGAAGGTGCCGTAGAAAATCAATAATACATTCATGTCAACAGGTTATTTTATTAGTAAGGAAGCGAATGTGAAATAAGCTCGTGCGTTGAATCTCACCAAATACGTACGTTTTTCCAAATTCCTGACCATGCAAGCAGAAGAAAGAAAATAGATTGTATGAGTTGTGAGCTACTAATTTTGTGAAATTTTAAATGTATACATAGATATTTAATGTATTTTTGATAGAATTTATCCAAATAAAAATACTCTTAAACGATTTTAGACACTGAACATGGGAATTATTAAAGAAGATCATTTAATAATTATTAAGGCTTTGATTATTAAAGATTTGAAATTGAAGTATAAAAATTCAATTTTAGGATATTTTTGGTCTTTGCTGCATCCTGTCATTTATATAGGAATTTTCTATGTTGTTTTCAGCAAGGCTTTTCCGGCAGTTGAGAATTATGCCTTGTATATTTTATCCGGTATTCTATTCTGGACTTTTTTCAGCACGGCAACAAGTCAAATGACAAATTCCATAGTGAGCGGCGCTGGTATATTAAAGTCAATCAATATACCAGGTTCATTTTTTGTAATTTCATTGTTGTCAAGTTCACTTATTAATTTTTTCTTATCATTAATACCTTTTGCTTTTCTGATGTTTTTCTTAGGTGCAAAATTTCAGTTTAGCTTGTTATGTATTTTCCCGATAATAATATTATTTACTTCTTTTACTTATGGCCTCGGATTGATGCTGGCGTCTTTAAATGTTTTCTATCGGGATGTAAATATGATTTGGTTATCCTTTAGTCCGGCTATATTTTACGCCACGCCAGTTGCATATGCAATTGATATTGTTCCTGAAAAATGGAGAGTTTATTATAAACTGAATCCCTTGGCTCAATTCATGGAAGCTATACACCATGTGATTTATAATGGATTATGGTTAAGCTGGACTGAGCTGGCAATACTATTGTTTTGGTCTTGTCTTTCAATCTATGTTGGAACAAGCGTATATAATAAATTAGAAAAGGGTTTTGTTTCGAATTTGTAAGAAATGAGTCATATAGAAAACATCATTGAATGTAAAGACCTGAATGTATCTTTTTATATTCAGGGGCATGGGATAGGATCATTTAAAGAATTTTTAATGTCCCTTGGAACGAAAAAACCATTTGTTCGCAAACAGGTTTTATTTGATCTGAATTTAGAGATAAAGCGTGGAGAATGCTTTGGAATACTGGGAAGAAATGGCTCAGGTAAAAGTACTCTTTTAAGAGTGTTGTCAGGAATTATTAAACCAGATTCCGGACAATTATCTGTTAATGGTGTGGTTGCTCCTTTGCTGGCATTAGGTGTAGGACTTGAGCTTGAATTGACCGGTTATGAAAACATTGAGCTGTGCAGTTCTTTGATGAGAATTCATCCCGAAACAGTAAAGCAGTCTATTGATAAAATAAGGGATTTTAGTGAACTCACACATGAACAGTTGAGTATGCAGGTTAAACGATACTCTTCAGGTATGCTTAGCCGCCTGGGTTTTGCAGTAGCTGTAAGTTATGATCCTGAAATTTTTATTATTGATGAAGCTCTGGCAGTGGGAGATTTATTTTTCAGGGAAAAATGCTATAAACGCATTAATGAAATCATTGCATCCGGAGCAACAATATTGTTTGTTTCACAAGACCCTAATGAACTTAAACGGATATGCAAGCGCGGAATGGTTTTAGAAAAAGGCAGAATTATATACACTGGAACTATAGACGAAATTGCAGCTGCGTATAATTGATCAAATGAAAGTTACCATTGTCATTCCTATATACAAAGATTGGACAACGCTTGAATTGTGCATAGGTTCATTGATTAATTATTGTCCGAAAGATGTACGGGTTTTATTGGTAAATGACTGCAGCGAAGAGGCTGATTATTTAGAAGAAAAGATCAACTCAAAAATTTCCGGTCATGTACAGTTTGAATATTTCAGGAATGATAAAAATCTGGGTTTTGTAAAAACATGCAATAGAGCTGTTTTTGAATTAGACAAAACAGATAATGATATTCTTCTGTTGAACTCAGATACAGAGGTAACAGAAAATTTTTTAAGTGAACTATATACAATTTTACATGCTCAAAATCAGCATGGAGTTGTATGTCCTAGAAGTAACAATGCAACGTTGCTTACATTCCCCATATTTGAACATGCTGAAATTGATACCTATTCAAAAGAAGAGCAGATTCAGTTGTTTGTTCAGACCAGTAAATTATTGCCGCGATTTCATGTTATACCAACGGCGGTTGGTTTTTGTATGCTCATCAAGAGAAGTTTGATTGTAAATTTCGGATTGTTTGATGAGGTATATGACAAAGGCTATCACGAAGAGAATGATTTTTGTATGCGTATTTCACAATATGGTTATTCAATCATTTGTGCAAATCATGCATTAGTTTTGCATTATGAATCCAAAAGTTTTGGTTTAAAGGAAAAGTCTGTAAGAGACAAAAAAAATGATAAGATTTTAAAGAAACGCTATCCTTATTATGAAGATAGTATACAAGAATATTTCAGAGTCGGAGCTCCGCCATTAGAACCATTTATAAATGTTTTGATAGGAAAACCTAAACTGTTATTCTGTCTGTATGAAGCGAAGGCGCATTTCGACGGTACAACAATATATGGCTTAAGACTTTTGGAAGCATTTTATAAATTATATAAAGATAAATATCACATTACCGTACTGGCTCGCAAGAATGTAATACGTTTTCATAAATTAGATAAATTATATCCTGTACTTATTGAGCATGATCAGGTAGAGTCCAATTATACACTGATATTTTCTCCATCTCAAATATTTACCTGGGAACACTGGATGATCCATTTAAAATGCGGACTGAATTCAATGTTTACATTACAGGATATTATTACTTTAAGGTCTCCGCAATTATTGTCGGGCAGTCAGAGTCTTAAACGAATTTTTTACAATTCAATTAAGTATGCCAATGGAGTAATCTGTATCAGTAATTTTGTAAAACAGGATGTGCAGGCATATTTCAGCAGCGTAGAAATTTCTAACATTGAGCCTAAGGTCAAGGTTATTCATCATGGTGTCAATAAAAAGAACACAGATTCCGGGAGTGAAGAAGAGCATGATTTGTTTAAAGATTATGTACTGGTAATCGGAAACCACTATAAACATAAATCCTTAGAACTTGTATATGAAGTGCTGAGTAAATCTGATCTCGTGAAAAATTTCGTATTCTTTGGGTTTATACCAGCGTTCAAATATCAATCTAATTTCAAATTTATAGCAAGCGGTAACTTGTCTTCTGCGTTTATTCATTCTTTATATAAAAATGCTGAATCAATCATTTTTCCGAGTCAGTATGAAGGCTTTGGATTGCCGATTATTGAAAGTTTATCATACGGAAAAAGATTGTTGCTTTTTAATAATGCAATCAATAGAGAAGTTTTATCTACAGTTAATACAGAACTGGCAAGCAATGCCCGGTTGTTTGAATATTTCAGTGAGATTCCTGACTTATTAAGCAACGGGCATACAGAAGTTAAAACTATAGGCTCATTCACTTACCGTTCATGGACAGATGTTGCAATTGAAACAGAAGCATTCGTACAATCAATATTGTCCAAGCCAGTTGATACTACAATTATTGAAGAAAAGTCAGTGCTGCTTAATACCCTTGCGGATATAAATGCTTCATTTATATCAAAATTGATTTTTTCGCCTACAGGTAAAAAAATAAAAAAAATTATAAAATATTCCCAGTTGATATTGATTTATAAAGTATATAAATCAATAAAAAACAGATTTAAAATGTAAGGAGGTTGGATTTATTTTTTTAACCATCCTCTTATTTTCCACCATTTTGAATTTATGATCCAGTCAATTTCAGCCTTCAATAATTCATTTTCTGTTAATGTTGAAGGTAGTTTTGTAAATGGAATCCCTTTGCTGTTAAGTTCATTTCTTGTTTCCTGAATTTCAGCAGCATCTCTCCACCAATCAATCAAACAATTGATATTTTCATTGGAAGAAATATAATCTTCCAGAGGCGGCATGTCCGAGTTTTCTTGAAGTGTTTTATAAAGCTGAATTGAATCAGGAAATGCATTTTCGTAAAAAAACTGTTGCCTTCGATTTTTATTTCTGTTGTTATTGAATTTGGCACTATCGAAAGTGCTGTCTGGACTTGCATGAAAATTAAAGCCAAATTTAGTATTCAATAATTCTATTACTGTATTGCTTTGTTGCATGACATTTTCAATATCGACTAATATTGAACGGTCTGCATTTTGTTTAAAGAAATCTAAAATTAATTGATTGTAAAAGTGCCAATTGTCAGGCGCAGACGTTGGTTGCGTATAAAAATCATCATCTGTACTTCTTCTGAATAAAGAGTCAACAACTTCCCATGGTTTTCTATAAACAAATAAAAAAAACGCATTGGGAAGTAACTCTTTATATACATTTAAAAAAAGTGTTGTGCGTGGATCTTTCCATCCCCACTGAGAGGATTCGTTTTTTTTAATGATGGATGTCAACTCTTCTTTTTGTGTTCCATCAAGAGATTGCACAGTATTTAAAGACCAACCATCTGGATTCAGATTATGATGTGCCAGATTTTTTTTATGAAAGACTAAAAAATCTTCATTTTCAAAATGTCCTAATTCATTTCCAAGGCTTGCCCGGAGTAAATTTTCACCAATGTTTAGTCCTGCCTTTTGGAGAAGAGACGCTGTGAATGAAGTACCCGAACGGTGCATCCCTACAATAATTAAGCATTTAGATGAGTTTTGCATTTTTTGAATTTTGATATTTTATTAAGGTGTCATCTAAATTCATAAATGAATTTGGCAATTTAGATTGTAATTGCGTTTTCCATTTATCTTTAAATTTTAGCGCATTGATCTGCTGATAGCGTCTCATGCCGGCATTTATATTCGTACCTGAAGTGACACCTTCATAATGAACAACAATGGATGCTGGTTGATAAACAACTTTTTTGTTTAATGTATATTGTATACTAAAACACAAATCAGTGTCTTCATAATAACCGGGTGTATACATTTCATCAAAGCCTCTTAATTGATCAAAGTCTGTTTTAGAAATTAGGAAGGATGCACCAGAACAATAATCAACTTCCCGGATATAGTTATATTTTTTATTGGTTATTGAGCCACGTCTTCCATAATGGTAGGTTTGTCCATCCTGCCATACAATACCGCCGGCTTCCTGTAGGTCTCCATCGCCAAAAACCAGCTTGGAGCCTACAATTCCAATCTGGCTATCGTTTTCAATAAGTTCAACCATAGACGTTAGCCACTGTTTCTGAACGATGGTATCATTGTTCAGGAAACATAAAAATTCTCCTTTGGCCAAAGATGCACCTTGGTTACAGGAAAGTACAAAGCCCGAATTATGATTGTTGTTATGTAAGCGAAGATTGGGAACCTGAATTAAAAGCTCTGCTGTTTCATCAGAAGAAAAATCATTGACTACAATAACTTCATAGCTTACTTCAGGGCCGGTATGTTCCATGATTGCCCGAAGGCAATTACACGTAAATGCGATATTGTTGTATACACAAATGATGATAGAAACTTTAGGAGCGTCGATTTTAGAAAAATGAATTTTTTTTATTTCCTCAGCTATATTGTAATGGTTCGGAAAAACAGTTATGTTCAGTTTTTCGAGTTTGGGATTGACAAGTTTTTTTAGGAAAGTAAAATTCCGGTTAAATAAGATGGAAAGAGATTCTATTGAATATTTGAAAAACAAACGAAATCCAATATTTGAAAAGCAAAACCGCATGAAATACCAAAATGAAAATTTTCCCTGCTTATTTTTACCATGGGCAGTAAAAATAGAAATGGTTTTTAAGGTAATTATCCTTAGGTTATTTTTAGTATTTCGTAGCATTTGAATAAAACCTGAAACTACATGTTAGATATTGAGGGGCTGTAAATTCCGGTAATGAATGAAAACTAAACAAATAGTTTATTTTGACAGACTATAAATGATAATTTAAATATATTGAGCTTTTCTATTTTTACACAATAATTTAACACTATTTACTATAAATGTAAAAATTAACATAAG